>CAXNGM010000071.1:0-8681 GCA_964201695.1 Bacteroidia bacterium
AAAAAAACGCCCATCACAATAGCAATGAGCGTTTCAATTTATTTCTTGAAAATTAAACTTCCATACCAACTGTAGCCAAAAAGCGTTCAGCATCTAATGCAGCCATACATCCACTTCCCGCAGCAGTTACAGCTTGGCGGTAAATATGGTCTTGAACATCGCCACAAGCAAAAACTCCAGGGATATTGGTACGCGAACTTCCTGGTATTGTTTTAATATAACCATTTGCATCAGTATCGAGCCAATCTTTGAAAATTTCGGAATTGGGATGATGTCCAATAGCAACGAAAAATCCGGTGATGTCGCGTGTGAATTCTTCACCTGTAACACGATTTTTAAATCGAGCTCCACTAACTGTTAGTTCACCAGTAATTTCGAGTGTTTCGGTATTGAAAAGCACTTCAATATTGGGTGTATTAAACACACGGTGTTGCATGGCTTTAGATGCACGTAATTCATCACGACGAATAATCATCGTAACTTTTTTACAGAGTTTAGCTAAGTATGTTGCTTCTTCAGCTGCAGTATCACCACCTCCAACAATAGCTACTTCTTGTCCACGGAAGAAAAAACCATCGCAAACAGCACATGCTGAAACGCCAAATCCGTTAAACTTTTGTTCTGACTCTAATCCTAGCCATTTTGCAGTAGCACCGGTTGCAATAATCACGGAGTTGGCTGTTACCAATTTGTCACCATCCATCCACACTTTGTGAATTGGACCCGAAAAATCGACTTTTGTAGCTAGTCCAAATCGAACATCAGTTCCAAATCGTTTTGCTTGGGCCAAGAAATCTTCCATCATTTTTGGTCCGTCAGTTCCTTCTGGATACCCTGGGAAATTATCCACTTCGGTGGTCATGGTTAACTGCCCACCTGGCTGCAATCCTTGATACATTAATGGTTTCATGTCTGCTCGTGCAGCATAAATAGCAGCTGTATATCCTGCTGGTCCTGATCCAATAATCAGGCATTCTACATGTTCAGTTTCGGTCGTATTCATAATTTCACAAATATAAAATTAGTTTGTTGCTATAATGGTGTCGAATGCAGGAGAATATCCACACCAAATTCCTAATCCTCCTTCAATATTACTTCTAACAAGAACGGGTGATGAAAATGGGTTGCCATTTGTGTTAGTTGCAGCATCGAGTGTATTAAAAAAGAGCTCTTCATTTCTTCCAATCGTGCAGAATTTAGAATAAATTGTATCGCCGAGGGAATAGAAAAAAGCTTCTCTATTGAATGTGTCACTTGCAAAGAAGGGTTTCGAACTTTGTCCGTTAAAAAAAACAACCTTTTGTCCATTTACAAAGTCATCGTTGAAATGCGCACCTGACACCGGGAAGAAATTTGTTTCGCTATTTCTTTTTGAAAACAAGCGATAGGCATTTCCCGTAGTTGTCGGATCCATAATTTCTCCATACAAAACTCCCAAGCTGTCTTCTTCGTTGTTGAATGGATCTAATCCGAACCAGGTAGAGTCGAGAGGAACTGCTGCGGGAATTTGAGTAAGTGATGTGAGTGTTTTACTTCCTGAAACGATCGTCAACGAATAGGTTTTTCCAACCTCTCCTTTGATAGTTGAACCTGTGTAATACACAAAAGGATAATTCAATGGATCAATTGTAAATTGAAGTACTTCCGAAGTAGTTCCATCGCTTACGGTTACAACCGCATCTTGCACAACGAATTCTGTTAAAAATGTATTCAAATCGGTAGGGAATTCATTGAAAAAACCTCGGTTGCGTGTAATTAAAACTTTGGGATATTCCCCCGTTTCAATAGAGCCTTCCACAACAAGTAAATCTTCAGAGTTCGGTAATTCAATGTCAATTTCACGTTCGCATGCTTGCATCATTCCTAATGCAAAAACAATTACGCACATATATACGAGCTTATTCATTAGAAATTGAAATTATAGGTAACGGTTGGAATGATTGGGAACAAGGAAACTTTTTTCGCCGTGTTTTTTAAATCGCCAGTTAGCGGACTTCCGGATGTTTCTATGTAAATGAAATAGGGGTTTAATCGACTATAAACATTGTAAATAGAGAAGTTCCAACTAGAGTGGAGTTTGCGTTCTTTATTTGGAGTATAGGTTGCCGAAAGATCGAGACGGTGGTAAGCTGGCATTCGGTAATTGTTCCGTTCACCATAATTTACAACAGGTTGTCCTTCCATGAAATAAATACTTGTAGGAAGCCAAAGTAAATTTCCCGAAGCGTAAACAAATACTGCTCCGATGGTCCATTTTTTACTGAATTCGTGTGTTAAGACAAACGAAAAATCATGACGTCGATCATAACGCGCAAAGTATGTTTTACCATTGTTCAATTCTGGAAATGTTCGGGTAGTCCAAGAGAGTGTATAGCCAATCCAACCGGATGTTTTTCCTAATGCTTTCTTCAGAAAGAATTCAGCACCATATGCTTGTCCTTTTCCAAAGGTGAGGTAGCTATCGAGATTGTCGTTGACGGAGCTCGATGGCAAGGTCCCGTCTTTAAATTCAATCTGATTTTGCATGGTTTTATAATACGCTTCAACCGAAGTTTCCCAGGTATTTTCTTTGAAATTATGGTAATAACCCAAAGAATACTGCGTGCCAAATTGTGGCTTAACCTTTCCTGTAGATGGAAACCAGAGGTCGGTTGGTAAACTTTGGTTTGCTAAGGATGTGATGTGGATGTACTGATAATTTTGGGTGAAGGATGCTTTGATTGAAGAGTTTTTGTTGAGTGTGTAGCGCAACATCAATCGTGGCTCAACATTCGGGTATTGTTTAATCAAATCGCCCTGTGAATAGGTAATGGAATCCGTTTTTTGGTTCAACTCATTTTTGATGTATTGGGTGTATGGACCCACTTGAGCAAACCATGAAGCTCTTAATCCACCGTGAATTCTTAGTTTCTCAGTAATGTCAAAATCATCGCCAAGGTACAATGCAGCTTCATGGGCGTACAAACTAATTTTGGGTCCAAAATCTAATTCTTGTCCCGCAATTTCACCACTTGCATTGTTTGGAGAGAATTTGTGGAAAATATAATTTGCACCAAATTTCACAGTATGTCGAATGGTTGGATACCAAGTGAAATCCATTTTTCCATTATAATCGCGAATGCCAGAGCCAATTTTAAAACTAAAAGCAGTTTGTGCAATATTCGATTCGAACTGATAATCGGAGAAAATAGCTGAGGTATTTAAAAATAATTTATTGCTGAATAAGTGATTCCAACGTGCAGATAATGTTGCATTTCCCCAAGGGATTTTGATGTCGAAATTACTTTTGGTGCTTTTGAAAGTAAACACATCCCTTCCAAAATATCCCGAAATAAACAAACGGTCTTTATCGCTTAATCGGTAATTTATTTTGGTATTTAAGTCGTAGAAATAATATCCAGATCCTTTGGTTGGAGAGGTCGATTTAATAAATGGCTTCGTTACAACATCTATATACGTTCTCCGTGCTGAAACTATAAAGGATGAAGTGTCTTTTTTAATTGGTCCTTGAACCGTTAATCGCGATGCAATTAATCCTATGCCGCCATCAACCTTATATTTCTGATTATTTCCTTCCTTCATGCCAATGTCTAAAACGGAAGCCAATCGACCTCCAAATTGAGCCGGCATGCCGCCTTTGTGTAAGTCGACGGTTTTTACAGCATCGGAATTGAACACCGAAAAGAAACCAAGTAAATGTGCCGCATTGTAAACAACAGCTTCATCAAGTAAAACCAAATTCTGATCCGGGCCGCCACCTCTGATGTACAATCCGGTGTTTCCTTCACCCGCATTTTTAACACCAGGAATTAGCTGCACAATTTTTATCAAATCAACTTCTCCAAAAAACGCAGGAAGCCTTTTCATGTTTTCTACCGAGAGTTCAACGCGACCCATATCGGTACTTTTGATATTGTTTTCGATGCGCTTTTCGGTGACTTCAAATTCCTTCGATTCGATGGCTTTGGGAGAAATGGTGATGTTAACTCGTTGGTCCTTGTTCAGATTTACCGGAGAGGAATATTCGGAATATCCCATAAACGATACGCCCAAAGTATAATTCCCATTGGGAACAGTTATCGAATAAAATCCATATGAATTAGTGGATGTCCCCTTTAAAATTTCTTTGATAAATACGTTAGCTCCTGGCAAATATTCGCCGGTGGAAGCATCTTTCACATAGCCACTTAAGGTGAAATTACTTTGAGCATTCAATGCGATTGATGATGCAAAAAAGAACGCAATTCCAAATCCCAATAGCCGAATCATTGTATAATTGCTTTTCAAAATTGAGTGAGAATATGGAATGGGACAGCTCATTAAAAATAACTTTCAGTTGCTAATAAAACCAATGTGCATGCAATTTCGGTTTCGATACCTGCATCTTGGGCTAGCTTTATAAAATCGGGATTTTCTGTTCCTGGATTGAAAATAATACGACGTGGTTTTAGTGCTATGATTTCTGGAATAAGTTCAGTTTGTCGCTCAGGTCCAACATACAAAGTCACCGTATCAATTTCAGTTCCGATAGGAAAAGTTGTTTGAATTGGAACATTTCCGATAAATCCGGGTTTTAATCCAAACGCGATCAACTTGAAGCCATGCTCCTGAAGTTTTGAAATTGCTTTGTATGCATACCGTTCAGGATTTTCACTTGCTCCAATTACTAAAGTTATTCGTGTTTCGGAAGGTCGCATGAGCAAGAATGAAATGATTTAATATGGTTTGATTTTATAGGATGTTTTCGGTTTGCAAAGTTATATAAGCATCAACAGGAAACCATCCGTTTTAGAGATTTGAAATTAAATTAATTTTAATTTTACAGCAAATAAACTAACCTCCAATGGAATTGTTTAATCGGTTAATAAAAAATCGACTCGCCTAATTTTAATCCTCTATCGAGGTGTTACTTCTATATATATTTGCTAAAAATATTCGACTGTGATTATTGCTGTACCTAAAGAGACAAAAGCCCGAGAAAATCGGGTTTCGTTAACACCCGATGTGGTGAAAGAACTTGTTGGAAAAGGATTTACTGTTCATATTGAACGTGGAGCAGGGGAGAGCTCTTATTTTGCAGACACGATGTATGAGTCTGTTGGCGCCACATTACTTGATCTGCAATCGGTTTTTAGTCAAGCAGATGTGGTGTTAGCAGTAAATGCTCCCGAGTTAACTTCCATTGCTAAAATGAAATCGGGTGCTGTGCTAATCAGCTTTCTTTTTGCATCAGCTTCACCCGAAACAATTGCTGCTATTGAAGGTGCAGGAATTAGTGCTTTTTCAATGGATGCTGTTCCCCGAATTTCACGTGCACAAAAAATGGACGCATTAAGTTCGCAAAGTAATCTTGCAGGATACAAAACTGTAATGTTGGCCGCCAACGCTCTGGGTAAAATTTTTCCTATGTTGATGACAGCAGCAGGAACTGTGAAGCCTACAAAAGTAGTGATAATGGGTGCGGGAGTTGCCGGATTGCAAGCTATAGCTACAGCCAAACGACTTGGAGCCATTGTGGAAGTGAGTGATATTCGTCCTGAAACCAAAGAGCAAGTGCAAAGTTTGGGTGGTACGTTCATCGAGCTGAAAGGCGATGATTCCATGAAAACAGAAGGCGGCTATGTGAAAGAAGTTTCGGAAGATTTCCTTAAAAAACAACAAGCACTCATATCAAAGCATGTTGCCGATGCTGACATTGTTATTACAACTGCTCTTATTCCGGGCAAAAAAGCACCTATGCTAATTACCGAAGAGATGGTGAAAGCGATGCGATTGGGTTCTGTTATTGTTGATATGGCCGTTGAACAAGGCGGAAATTGTGCAATCAGCGAATTGAATGCAACCGTCGTAAAACATGGTGTAACCATTATCGGGGAATCGAATCTTCCCTCATTACTTCCCTTAAATGCAAGTCAGTTGTACGCCAAAAACATCAGTACTTTATTAATGCATTTAGCGAATAAAGAATCATTTCTCTGGGAAATGGATGAGGAAATTACAAAGGGATCGCTTATCGTTCATCTAGGTAAAGTTGTTCATTCCTCATTGATTAAGTAATTATCTAACCGAATTTTAAAAAGTATTTATGGAAACGATTTTCACATTTATTCAACAAAATATAGACATGATTTACTTCATCGTGCTCTCCATTTTTGTTGGGGTTGAAGTAATTGGTCACGTGCCAACGGTTTTGCATACTCCACTTATGTCTGGAGCGAATGCCATTCACGGGGTTGTAATTGTTGGAGCAATTCACGTTATGTTGAATTTGAAAGCAGACGATTATATCATGTTGACTTTAGGTTTTCTTGCAGTTTTGCTAGGAACGCTTAATGTTGTAGGTGGATTTGTGGTTACCGACCGCATGCTCGAAATGTTTAAGAAAAAGTAAAAAGGGATTTAAGCCATGAACGTATCATTACTCGAAATATGCTATCTGATTGCCTCGTTGACATTTGTCATTGGTTTGAAGATGATGGGGAACCCCAAAACAGCACGCAAAGGAAATTTAATTGGAGCTGGTGGAATGACCGCTGCCATTTTAGGAACTATTTTTCTTCACGATGGTCAAGTTCCCATGGTGATTTATGCATTAATAGGTTTGTCAATTTTAATTGGAACAATTGCAGGATGGGTTGCTGCCCGTAAAGTTGCGATGACCAAGATGCCTGAATTGGTCTCCTTGTTTAATGGAATGGGAGGCGCTTGTGCTGCATTGATTTCGCTTATTGAATATCCGCATTTAAGTGAACAAACTTCGACGTTAGTTCCTGTTTTGGCAGGGTTGATTATTGGTTCAGTTTCATTTTCAGGTAGTATGATTGCTTTTCTGAAGCTTAATGGAACCCTCAATAAAGCTGTGCGCATTCCTTCGTATAATATTGTAAATACGGTAATTATGATTATCACCCTTGGTTTAGGAGTGATGATGGTGATTAACCCAGCTTTGAACACGCCAACATATATGTATAGTTTGCTTGCTCTTTCGCTGCTTTATGGAATTCTGTTCGTGGTTCCCATTGGAGGAGCCGATATGCCTGTGGTAATTTCTTTACTTAATTCATTTACTGGATTGGCTGCTGCCTTTGGTGGTTTTCTTTATGGAAATAAAGCGATGCTAACCGGAGGGATTTTGGTTGGTTCAGCTGGAACACTTTTAACGGTAATCATGTGTAAGGCCATGAATCGCTCGTTAAGTAGCGTTATTTTTGGTGCTTTTGGAGGAAGTTCGGCTGTTGGAGGGACATCTTCCGAAGGAGGAACAGTGAAAGACATTCAGGTTGCAGATTTAGCGGTGTTGATGAATTATTCTAAGAAAGTTATTATAGTTCCGGGTTATGGATTAGCTGTAGCTCAAGCGCAACATATTATACACGAAATTGAATTGATACTTGAATCGCGCGGTGTGGAAGTGAAATACGCAATTCATCCAGTTGCAGGTCGTATGCCAGGACATATGAATGTGTTATTGGCTGAATCGAGTGTTGATTATGGTAAGCTTTCCGAAATGGAAGAAATAAATCCCGAGTTCTCATCTACAGATGTAGTTCTTGTAGTAGGAGCAAACGACGTGGTAAATCCTGCTGCTAAAACCGATCCTTCGAGTCCAATTTATGGTATGCCTATATTGGAAGTTGAAAATGCTGCACATATAATTGTGAATAAGCGTTCAATGAATGCGGGATATGCGGGAATTGACAATCAGCTTTTTTACAATTCCAAAACCAGCATGTTGTTTGGTGATGCTAAATCGGTTTTGACTTCTTTGGCGAACGAATTAAAAGCGCTATAATTTCATTTTATACTCCTTTAGGGTGATGCTGTGTGTGAATAATACACATTATTTTGCATTGAATTAATAAGATTATGCAATGAACGGACTGACTTCAGATAATCGGTTGAAAGAGGATGAACATCCAGTATTTTTATTAGTAAGTCAGCTCCACAAATTACTGAAGAAATTAAATCTGAATTCCGATTTAAGTCAGTTTATGAACTCCTCGGTTTTGGATTTGCGCATGTTCGAAGAAATGGGCATTGGAGTTTACATGTTAAATTATGAGACTGCTTCTTATTTATATGTAAACAATGCCTTATCTAATTTTTATGGAATTGACAAGGAGGTTTTCTTAAAGAGTGATTTGCGCATCTTAGAGAAAACAATACATCCCGATGATTTAATTCATTTTCTGCAAATTTTAACGAAGACGGCGGGACTTCTTTTGAAAATGAGTTTCAAGGAAAAAACAGAATCCAAATTGAAAGTCTTCTATCGCATTCGACTAGCCAATGGTTCCTATTCTTGGTGTATGCAGATGAATCAAGTATTTCATCAAACGAATACAGAAAAATTGATTGATTTTGGAACCGTTATCTTAATGCCCGAAAATCAAGTGAAGCATAAGGTTGTTGGATATTTAAGCAGAGGAAGTAAAACTATTGAAATTAATTCGAGCGCGTATGTTGCTGAAGGCATCGAATCCCTTACTCGTCGTGAAAAAGAGGTGTTGAATTTTGTCTCCAAGGGGAAGTCATCACAAGACATAGCCGAATTATTGAAGTTAAGTATTCAAACTGTTAAAATTCACCGTAAAAACATCCTCAAAAAATTGGAGGTTAATTCATCGATTCAGGCCATTGCCTTGTTGGAGTCGAGTAAATAATTGAAATACTATTTCTCG
>CAXNGM010000072.1:0-8612 GCA_964201695.1 Bacteroidia bacterium
CCTGTAATAGCGGGATTTTCGTCCCATGTTGCAAATGCAGCTCCTACTAAATCGTGATCTACATAAATATTGGCGTTGACAAAAACAGAACGTAAAGCTCGTTCAACAACTAATTTCAGTTCTTTGCTTGAACAACCTGCGCTGTATAAAAACAGCATGGTAACTTGCGGTGCAAAAATGCAAAGTTCTGTATTTTGACGAATCGCATTTGAAATGATCGCTTCGTTGTGAAAATATGGATTGAATCCCATGGTGCTAAAACTCTGCGCTTCCTCATTTTCTTTGAGAAGCATCCAGTCGCATTTAGTAGAACCGCTATCGGCAATTAATAACATGGCAGGTATAATTAAAGTAAATAATCTGTTGAAAGAAAGTTAGATTTTCGACCTTGAAGTATTTCGGTAAACAAGGCTCGGTTTTCATTATTGTCGCGTGTTGCAACCATGGTTCGTATCGAAAAAACACGCAAGGCATCATGAACACTTAATGTGCCTTCGGCTGAATCTTTTCGTCCATTGAACGGAAAAACATCCGGACCACGCTGGCATTTTGAGTTGATATTGATACGGCAAACTTGATTAATTAATGGGTCGACTAAAGATGCTATTTGATCGGCATTTTTGCTAAATATACTCACCTGTTGCCCGTATTTACTTTGCACGATGTAGTCGACAGGTTCCTCTATAGAATCGAATGCGATGATGGGTACAACAGGGCCAAACTGCTCTTCTTCATAAATGCGCATTCCTTTGGCAACAGGGTATAAAACCGTTGGGAAGTAAAAACTTAGCTGACTTTGTCCACCATACGAATTTTGAATTTTAGCACCCAGATTGATGGCATCATCTACTAAATCTTGCAAGAATTGAGGTTTAGTAGGTTCGGGAAGAGGTGTTATATACGCATCTTTTTCCCAGGGCATTCCGAGTTTTAATGCATCTACTTTGGCACAGAATTGTGTGAGAAATTCATCAATGAGACTTCGATGTACAAAAATCATTTTGAGGGCCGTACACCGTTGACCATTAAAACCAAGTGCACCATTTACACATTCGTTTACAGCAATTGTGAGGTCGGCATCGGGCAAAATAATAGCAGGATTTTTAGCATCGAGACCAAGCACAGAACGCAATCGGTTTGAATGTGGATGTTGTTTTTTGAGGATGTTTGCAACACGACTAGATCCAATAAAAGCGAGAACATCTATTTTTCCCGATTCCATTAATGTGCCTGCGGTATGTTTTCCATCCCCATAAATTACATTAATTACGCCTTTTGGGAAGCAATCGCGAAATGCTTGAAGAAGTGGATGGATAAGGAGAATGCCAAATTTAGCAGGACGAAAAATCACCGTATTTCCCATAATTAATGCAGGGATAAGTGTGGCAAAAGTTTCGTTGAGGGGATAATTATAAGGTCCCATGCAAAGCACAACACCCAGAGGACCGCGGCGAACTTGGGCATAAATTCCTTGATGAAGTTCAATTTTAGCAGTGTCGCGATCGAGTGATTTAACTGCAGCGATTGTATCAACAATATACTCAATTGTGCGATCGAATTCGGCTTCGGAATCGTTTTGATTTTTTCCAATTTCGAACATGAGCCAACGAACGATGGATGAACGATGTACTTCCATGCGCTGAAGAAATTTCTCGATTGCTGCAATACGATCAGACACTTTCAACGTTGGCCATTCTCCCCTACCCAAATTATAAGCATCGAGCGCAGCTTGCAAAACAGGCTGCATGTGGATGGCTTCCATTTCGGGATAAGAACCTAAGCGTATTGGGGTGATTTTGCCATCAGTGTTCTCATAAATTGGAGAGAAAACATCGATGACCTTACCATGCCATGGAACTAATTCTCCATTGCATAAATATTCGACCTGATTAAGTATTTCGGGCTTAAATTCAGTAGGAATATGATTAAAATCGGGGAATTTATAGACGTTGGATGCAGGATTAAGCATGAATAATTATACGGATAGAATGGCTGCAATACGCAACAACTCATGTTCAAAGTTGTTTACGTTTTTTGTGGCCTGTTCGAAAGGTGTAAATTTAACGTGATTATTTACGATTCCTACCATCACTCCTGAATTACCTGCTAACAGACTTTCAACAGCTACAACTCCCATCCTACTTGCCAAAACTCGATCGGCAACCGTTGGAGAACCACCTCGTTGAACGTGTCCGAGAATGGTGACTTTGGTGTCGTAATGGCTAAAGCGTTCGTTCACTTCTTTGGCAATTCCAATTGAACGTCCGGGTTCACCGCCTTCAGCAACAATTACAAGACTAGAGGATTTTTTACCTGCACCTTTTTCAAGCATATTTACAAGTCCATCAATATCAAGAGGTTGTTCAGGAATCATCGTTGCTTCAGCACCGGATCCAATGGAACTTCGTAAGGCAATTTGTCCAGAATGACGGCCCATTACTTCAATGAAAAATAATCGATTATGAGAAGATGCCGTATCGCGTACTTTATCGATGGCTGAACATGCCGTATTCACTGCGGTATCGTAACCAATGGTAAAATCTGTACCATTCAAATCGTTGTCGATGGTTCCTGGCAAACCAACGATGGGAATTCCATATTCTTTCGAAAATACTTCAGCTCCTCGAAAAGTACCATCGCCACCAATGGCAACAATGGCATCAACTTCGAATTGCTTGAGATTATCGTAGGCTTTTTTTCTTCCTTCGGGAGTCATAAACTCCATGCTGCGTGCCGTTTTCAGAATAGTGCCACCACGTTGAATGATGTTGGAGACCGAACGACTTGTCAGCACTTTGATTTCTCCAGTTATCATTCCATCGTAACCACGGTAAATACCCACAGGTGTTATGTTGTAGAAGATACAAGCACGCACAACAGCACGCACTGCAGCATTCATTCCTGGAGCATCTCCACCGGATGTAAAAACCCCTATTCGTTTAATGTTTGTCATAGAAATTGGCAATGATCAAATATACGTGTTGAAATGACACTTAGAACCAATCAAGTGAAAATTTATCAACATGTAATATGAGATGAACTATCGTGCAAGTTGAAAAAATAAGCGTTAAGTGAATGATAAATTTGAATCAATTTTCGTGTTTCTTTGACACTTACAAATGAAAGTCTATTTTCGCTTCATTATTTTACTGATTCGATTATCAATATGCCAGCAAATTCTAGTCAAAGTGCTCAATTAAATCCGCATGTATCTGTTGACTGCGTTATTTTTGGATTTGATGAAGGCGAGTTGAAGGTACTTTTGATTGAGCGGAATATTGAGAGTATTGACAAGCAATCGCGTAAATTTTCCTTGCCTGGAAACTTGATTGATGACAACGAAAATTTGGATGAATCGGCCAAACGAATTTTAAAAGAACTAACTCATTTAGAGAATATTTACCTCGAGCAATTTTATGCATTTGGTGATCCTGACCGTGTTAAAAATTCGGCTGATGCTCAATGGTTAAATAAAGTGAGGGATGTTCCCAATGCACGTGTTATCACAGTTGCCTATTACTCACTCGTGAAAATTGGTGACTATCAACCAGCGGCCGATTCCTTTGCTCGAAAGGCATTTTGGTGTCCTGTTTCGGAAGTCCCGCAATTGGCATTCGATCATAATCTTATTTTCGACAAAGCCCTATCAAGCTTGAAGATAAAATTGAGATTACAACCCATTGGTTTTGAATTACTTCCTCATAAGTTTAGTTTGGGACAATTGCAGAAAGTGTATGAAACCATTTTAGGAACATCCCTCGACAAACGCAATTTCAGACGTAAAATACTAAATAAAGGATTGTTAAAGGAATTGGAAGAAAAACAAAAGGGCGTTCCACACAAACGAGCCATATTATTCGAGTTCGATAAAGTTGCATACGATCGTTTGAAGTTGGATCAATATTATTTTGAGTTCTAGTTGCTTAATTGATTTCTGTCTTTTTGTTTTTTCTGATTGATAGATTCGCATCAATAAAAAAACACTCCAACTCCAATCTTTTAAAGGATTTCCCGAAGTTTGTTAATAAATTTCTTTCTCCTACTCATTTGGTAATTAAGGCTGACTAAAAAAGCCATAATAACTAGCTTATTCATCCATTCGCATCCATTGAAGTTGTGAATAAATTCAATGAAAACGTTGCTTAATTGAACAACGAAAGCAATGTGATTCGTAATTTGTCGTTTAGACAATTGAAACGTAAATATTAACAAACACATCAAGCAAAATCTTGTTGAAATATTCACTAGAATTGAATGTATAATGTGTTTTATTGAAAATCAATCTTTTAGAAAATGAAGCCATTGAAATATTCCTCGATTCAAATAATTACCTCTAAACGCTGTTCAAAACTTCCTGAATTTAGCAGCCATATTTTCTTAATTTTGCATGAATCAAATTCCTAACACGTATGAATGAATTTTCAGAAGAATATGAGAATCCGGAGTTCGCTGTTAAACGGTTTGAAACGATGTTGCGTCTCAACGAACAGTATTATTTTGAGCGTGATGATTTAGAGAATATCGTTGAGTTTTACATCCACGAAAACCATCATCAAAAGGCTTTAAATGCTATAAAGTTTGCATCAGGGCAATATCCAGATTCAACGTATTTCCTTTTGAGAAAATCTCAACTTTTATCGGCAGATGGCAAGTACGATGATGCTCTGGATTTATTGAATGAAGTAGAGATTTTCGAACCGGGCAACCCCGAAGTTTTCATTACCCGTGGAGGAATTTTCGCAATGCTAGGTCGTTCTGTTGATGCAATCGAATCATACAAAGCAGCTTTGCGTATCGATCGTAACTTTGAAGAAATCTACCTATTTATTGCATTTGAATTTCAAAATCAAGGAAAATATGGCAAAGCAGCACGCTATCTAAAACGCTGTTTAACAATGAATCCGGACAATGAATCGGCACTTTACGAGATGTCGTTTTGTTTTGACGTAACTGACAAGCTAGAAGCAGGAATTGTATTTTTCAAAAAGTTCATAGATACTAATCCCTATTCAAAAGTGGCTTGGTATGCACTAGGTCATTTGTACAGCAAAAAGCAAGAGTATAGCAATGGTATCAAGGCATTTGATTATGCAACGATCATTGATGATGGTTTTGCTAGCGCTTGGTTTAACAAAGCAAATTGCCTGGCCGCCTCCGAAAAATACGAAGATGCGATTGAAGCATACAAAGAGATTTTCCGTTTGGAGGAGCCCGATGCTGCTACATTTTTATACATTGGAGAATGTTACGAAAACATCGATCAATATCCTGAAGCATTAAAATATTACCAACGTTCGGCATCATTGGATGAAATGCTTGCCGATGCTTGGGTTGGGATTGGTGTTGTGCTCGATTTTATGGATCAGCGAACAGAAGCATTGGTTCACATCAAAAAAGGAATCAATATCGACCCGAATCGTGGAACATTTTGGTTCATTTTGGGTGACATTCAATTAAAATTGGGATCCTTTCAAGAAGCCGAGGAGGCCTATTTGAAAGTCATCGAGTTTGAGCCCGATAATGAAGACATTTGGATTTTCTTTACCAATTTGTTGTTGCAACTTGATCGAAAAGAGGAAGCATACAATTATATTCAAGAAAGTTTTAAATACCATCCTGGACATGCTCGATTGACATTTCAAGCTGCTGAGATTGAGATGCATCGAGGAAATGTTCAAGAAGCGTGTATTTTGGCTGAAATTGCCATGTCTGTAGATCCACAATTAGGAGTAAAGATTCTAGAAGAATTGCCCCGTTTAGGTATGCAGGCAGAAATAAAAAAAATAATAGAACGATATAGTAACAAAGAATGACACATACATTACCATTTTTACCAGAACGCAGCCCTCAACCACGTGAGTCGGGAGTGACCATGATGATGGATAAAGGATTGAGTATTCGTCAAGCCGAAGATTTCATCGCTCACTCAGGACATTTAGCCGATATTATCAAATTAGGATTTGGCACTTCATTGGTTGCTCGAAATGTGAAAGAGAAAATTAAGCTCTATCAAGAAGCGGGTTTGAGAGTTTACGTTGGAGGTACATTATTCGAGGCTTTTATTGTTCGAAATAAATTTGATGATTATCGGAAGTACATCGATAATTTAGGTCTTGATACCTGCGAAGTTTCGGATGGCTCTATTGTTTTAGATCATAAAGTAAAGTGTAATTATATTTCGAAATTAGCAAAAGATTACCGCGTACTTTCTGAAGTAGGATCTAAAGAAGCAGGCATTTTAATTGCGCCTGCAAAATGGATTTCTATGATGAAAGCTGAATTGGATGCAGGTTCTTGGAAAGTAATTGCTGAAGCACGCGAAAGTGGGAATGTCGGGATTTATCGTCCAAACGGAACCGCACACGTTGTATTGGTAAATCGCATTTTATCTAAAATTCCATCTGACCGCATTTTATGGGAAGCGCCAGGTAAATCACAACAAGCTTGGTTTATCAAATTAATTGGCGCCAATGTAAACTTGGGTAATATATCGCACGACGATGTAATTCCATTGGAAACACTGCGATTGGGATTACGTGGCGATACCTTCTTCCAATTTTTACCTGAAGAATTTCACAAACTAAAACAGACCGTATAAAATGAAAGAAATCTCTGTTAGCGAACTTAAAAACTGGAGAGACGAAAGTGTTATTCATCAGTTAATTGACGTCCGTGAAGAATTTGAATACGAGGCAGCAAATATCCAAGGTGAATTAATTCCAATGGGCAGTATTCCAGATAATTTATCCTCTATTCGCCAAGACATTCCGGTTGTTTTACAATGTAAATCAGGAGCACGTTCTTCGAATATTACACGCTATTTAGAACAACAAGGATTTACCAATGTGTATAATTTGAGCGGTGGTATTTTTGCTTGGATTGATCAGATTGATCCTTCAATGAGTAAATATTAAACGATGCGTCAATACGGACTTATTGGCAAAAAACTGAGTCATACCTTCTCCCCTGCTTGGTTCGCAAAAAAATTCGAACGTGAATCTATCATCGATGCGCGTTACGATGCGTTTGAATTAGCAAGCATCGAGGAGTTTCCGCAATTTATACTGCAAACGCCCAATCTGCATGGGTTCAATGTAACCATTCCATACAAACAAGAAATTTGTGCCTATCTGGACGAAATTTATGGTCCTGCAGAAGTATTACAAGTTGTCAATACGGTTGTGGTGCAAGAAGAAACAGTTCCGTTTGAAGGACAAAAAATCCCAGGCTTTCGATTGAAAGGATTCAATACCGACATATACGGATTCAAAGAATCTATTAAACCACTCATGCGACCTTGGTTTGAACGTGCATTGATTTTGGGAACAGGCGCAAGTGCATCATCTGTAGCTTATGTATTATACAAACTCGGAGTAGATACTTTATTTGTAAGTAGAACTCCAGAGGGTGATCAAGAAATTGGATGGGAAGATATTAACGAGCATGTCATTCATTTTCATCCACTTATAATCAACACAACTCCCCTCGGGCAATTCCCCAATGAGGATGAATTCCCTCAATTGCCTTATCATTTGCTAAGTGATAAACATTTGTTGTACGATTTGATTTATAACCCAACAGAATCGGCATTTTTACAAAAAGGAAAAACCAACAAATCCATGATTCATAATGGACAATCGATGTTGGAAATGCAAGCAGAACAAAGCTGGCGAACTTGGCAGAATGCTGAGCAACTGAACGTTGTTTAATTTAGTGTTGCGTTGAACATTATTTATTAATTTTCAGGAATAATATAATTCTTGTTTGTACATTGATCCAAACTTGTTGTTTGTCTATTTTTTTGGGAATATGAAATTATTATGTAACCTGTTATTTTGCACTTTAATCACTTTCAACTTTGTAAAAGCGCAAATTCCAATTACTTCATTATTGAAATCCAATTATTTTTTGGTTTCAGAAAAAACGAAGTTTCAAGAGCAAGTAAAACCAAGCTATTTTGAGGAGAGGATTTCAAGTGAAACTCGCATTGAAAATAGCGTTTCTTTTGTAATTGAACGTTTCACTCAATTTAAAGAAAAGGGAGTTATTGAATCTGAATACACCCGAAAACAGAAGTTTGATTCAGATGAAATTGTTCAATGGAAAGATGATAATGCTTGGATTGATTTGAATAGAAAAAAGAAAAACCAATCGGGTTTATTATGTGGAAAAAAGGGGATAATCAATCAAGTTATCATGCAGCAAAAGAATCCCAATATTCCAGCTACAGAAATTTACACCATGGAAAATGATTCAACCTGGTTTATTGTATTTAAGCCTGAATTGAATTGCGTTGAATTAGAGAGTATGGGGAATACTCAAAGGCGATATATGCTTGGGCACATTTATGAAAACATGGGAAATATTCGTCCAGGAATTGCATTGGGTGAATTGTTAAACAAACAATTTTCTATTGGAGATAAACTTCAAGTCCTTTATACTTCTGAAATCATTGATTCGACTGGAAAATATTTTATAAAACAACCCATTCAGATTATGGAACATACCATAGTGAAGAAAGGAAATGATTCGGGCAATGATAATGTAACATTTTCGACTTTGGTAAAGAATATCAAAACTGGAACCCGCGAGAATTTAGGAGAAAAAACAAT
>CAXNGM010000073.1:0-8605 GCA_964201695.1 Bacteroidia bacterium
ACTTTCGTTTTTTGAAATTTAACGGGGCGCGCCTTAATTGTTTGATTTTTATACGCATAACATTGCTCTCGAAAAACACAATTTAAGCAATCTGGATTGGCTGGCTTACAAACCATTGCACCAAATTCCATCATTGCTTGGTTGAAATCACCTGGATTTGAGGGGTTAAGAAGCGATTGAGCGAGCAACTTAAATTCCTTTTGTCCTTTCGAAGAATCAATTGGCGTATGAATATCAAAGATCCGAGAGAGGAAACGGTAAACATTTCCATCAACTACCGCTTCGGGAATGTTGAAAGCGAAAGAAGCTATGGCAGCGGCAGTGTATGGGCCAATTCCAGGGAGCGCAAGAATTTCTGAATACGTTGAAGGGAAAACACCATAGTATTGATCTCGAACTTGAATAGCGGTTGCATGAAGGTTTCGTGCTCGTGAGTAATATCCGAGACCTTGCCAAAGTCGAAGCACATCATCTTGAGGTGCATTTGCTAAATCAAGAATTGTTGGATAGCTCTCCAAAAAAGCAAAATAATACTTCATTCCTTGTTCAACCCGTGTTTGTTGTAGAATGATTTCAGAGAGCCAAATTGCGTATGGGTTTTTGGTTTTTCTCCATGGTAACGCGCGGAAAGATGAACTATACCATGCTAATAATTGTTCTGAAAAAACCATGTTTGCCTTATACATTGCAGCAATGATAATAATTTCAAGTATTGAAAAAAACTTTTTCGTTTGAAAATAAAACCACTATCTTTGCCACCCGTTTTTCAGAGACGTAAAACGTAGATTATCAAAAAACTAAATCAATCATAAATCCTTAAAAAATTTGAACAGCCATGACCAAAGCTGAAATTGTTGCCGAGATTGCAGATAAAACAGGAATTGAAAAAGTAACCGTACAAGCTACTGTTGAAGCTTTTATGAAAACCGTTAAAACCAATTTATCTTCTGGAAAGAACGTTTATCTACGTGGATTCGGTAGCTTCATTGTTAAAAAACGCGCAACTAAAAAAGGCCGTAACATTTCCAAAAACACAACCATCATTATCCCTGAGCATTTTATCCCTTCTTTTAAGCCGGCTAAAACATTCAGCGATAAAGTAAAGAAATCAGTTAAAGCCTGATAATTTATTTGGATGACACGCAATCAGATTCTTGTAATTTCTGGAACTCTTATCATTGGTGCTGCAGTTTTTTTGTTGCCCCGAGAAGGATATCGAAAAGAAGAATCAAAGTCACCCAATTTTGAAGTTGCTGCCAATGAACAGTTTCAAACACAGTTAGAAGCTGTTAAGAAAAGCAGTGATGCAAAAGCACTTGTTCGAATAGAGTTCTTTGAAGATCGCCTGAATAAGGCAAATGGAGCAGAAAAATTTGTCTGGTTCGATTCGCTAACTAGCGTTTGGGATAGTCAAATGCGACCCGGTATAGCTGCCGAATACGTTTTCCAAAAAGCCGAGCTTTCAAATAGTTTAGTTGATTGGCTAGTTGCAGGTAAACGCTATTTGGGACTTGCGCGCTTTTTTGAAGGGGAAGATAAAACTGCCTTTTCTCAACGAGCAATTGATTGTTTGGTGAAAGCCAATGAACTCGACCCGAAGAGCAACGATGTTAAAACGCAGTTGGGAATTGCTTATGTAAGCGGAAGTCAAGAACCCATGAAAGGCATTATGTTGCTTCGAGAAGCGGTGAGTGCAGACTCAACAAATATAGAAGCGCAGCTGAATTTGGGATTTTTCTCTATGCAGAGTGGGCAATACGACAAGGCAGTTTCTCGATTTGAGAAAGTTCTTGCTTTACAACCCGATCTATATGAAGTTCAAATATATTTGAGCGATGCACTTGAAGCGAACGGCGATAAAAAAGAAGCTCTCCAGACTCTACAAGCACTGAAAAAAAATAGTACGGATACCTTGCTGCTTAAAGAAGCAGAAATACGTATTCAACGAATTCAATAAGTTTAATCAATAAAAAAAATTATTATGCCAAGCGGTAAAAAAAGAAAACGTCATAAAATGGCTACTCACAAACGCAAAAAGCGTTTAAGGAAAAATCGTCACAAGAAGAAATAATTAACAAGTACCGATCGAAAAGAACATTGGGTTTAATCCTATGGATTTACCGTTCTTTTCTTTCATTGGTATTTTGTTCCTGTTTCAAACTCCGGATTAAATGACTCCAAGGGCCATTCTAAATGTGCCCTTTTTTGTCATTTGTATAAACTTCGCCGGAAAACTTAGAATACATACGTGAACAAAGAACTGATCATCAATGCCTCCGGCAATGAGATCGTCATTGCACAACTGGAAGATCGTCGATTAATAGAGTTAAACCGAGAAAAAAGCAATAGTAGCTTTGCCGTAGGTGATATCTATTTAGGACGAGTAAAGAAAATTATGCCCGGACTCAACGCTGCCTTTGTAGATGTTGGGTATGAGAAAGATGCATTTCTGCATTATCTCGATTTAGGTCCTCAAGTTCAGTCGCTGATTAAATTCATGCGCCAAGGATTGGCAAATAAACTTCCTAGTTCATCGCTTGTCGATTTTAAAATGGAATCCGAAATCCATAAGGATGGAAAGATTGCCGATGTGCTTCAAAACAACAGCCCGATTCTGGTTCAGATTGCCAAAGAACCTATTTCCACAAAAGGCCCTCGCATAAGCTCTGAGCTTTCGCTGGCAGGAAGATATTTGGTACTCGTGCCTTTCAGCGATAAGGTTTCCATTTCGCAGAAAATCAAAGAATCGGAAGAACGAAATAGACTCAAGCGGCTCATCGTAAGCATCCGACCTAAAGGGTTTGGTGTTATCATTAGAACCGTTGCTGCCAATAAAAAGGTAGCCGAATTGGACCAAGATCTCAACGAACTTGTAGAACGTTGGAATTTATTGTCTGCCAATCTTCCAAGTGCTCAACCGAAAGAGAAAGTGCTCGGCGAGATTAAACGAACATCCGCATTGTTGCGTGATATTTTGAATGATTCTTTCAATAGCATCGTTGTCGACAACCAAACCATCTTCAACGAAGTACGAAATTACATCGCCCACATTGCTCCCGATAAGGAGAAAATTGTGAAACTGCACAAAGGCAAAGAAGATGTATTTGAAGCATTCGGTGTTGATCGTCAGATAAAAGCAGCGTTTGGACAAAATGTAAGCATGAAAAGTGGTGCTTACCTGATTGTTCAGCACACCGAAGCAATGCACGTTATTGACGTCAATAGCGGACATCGTTCTCGTTCGGATAACGATCAAGAAACCAATGCTTTCGATTGCAATATGGAAGCGGCTGTTGAAATTGCACGTCAATTACGCCTGCGCGATATGGGTGGAATTATTGTTATCGATTTTATCGACATGCATTCTCCGAACAATCGGAAAGTCTTATTTGACAAGCTCCGGGAAGCCATGGCGCAAGACCGTGCTAAACATACCATTCTTCCTCCAAGTAAATTTGGATTGATTCAAATTACAAGGCAACGTGTTCGTCCAGAACTCATAATAAAGACCCTTGAAAAATGTCCATCGTGTAATGGCTCTGGTGAAGTTGAACCTTCCATTCTCATCACCGATGAAATTGAAAATAATTTGCGTTACATCTTGAAAGAGCAAAATGAGAAATCAGTTTGCTTGTGGGTAAATCCTTTTATTGAAGCTTTTTTAAAGAAAGGATTCCCATCTATGCAAATGAAATGGTGGATGAAATATAAAGTCTGGGTACCCATCAAAGTGAATGTATCCTACCACTTTTTAGAATATCATTTCCTCAATAAACAGGAAGAGGAAATAAAACTTTGATTCTTTTTAAGAACCTGCATTTGAGTTTTTTACGATTCTCAAATGCAGGTTTTTTTAATTTTAATTGTTTCATTTCAAACATTCTCTTGCATTCATTGCAAATCCTTCAAAATACAGAATGCGGAAACACTTGTTTTTTCTACCTTCGCCACACAGCGCCTTTGGCAATATTAACTGAAAAAACAAAGCGAGTTTCATCTAAAGCACCATGTGGGCGGCACTTTCACGCATAATACTTCGATATCGTTTAGCAATTCTAATTGTAATTGCTGGAACAACGGTATACATGGGTTGGCTGGCAAGCAAGGCAGAAATGAACTATGCACTTGCTCAGGTTCTTCCGGAAGACGATCCCGAATTTCAAATATATTCGAACTTTAAGCAACGGTTTGGTGAAGATGCCAATGTGATTGTTATTGGCGTGGAGAGTGAAAATCTCTTTCAACGTGATTTCTTTAACGAATGGGCAAATGCCGCCGATTCAATCAAGAAAATTCCACAAGTAAAAGCGGTTCTCTCCATTTCGGATGTTTACAACCTTCAGCGGAATGATTCCCTTCAGCGATTTAAAATCGATCGTATTGTTAAGAATCCTCCACAAACACAACTCGAACTCGATAGCTTAAAACAGGAAATCTTATCGCTTCCTTTTTACAAAGATTTGATACTTACCAAAACAACATCTGGCAAATATGCTACAGTGATGTTGGTAACGATGGATCAGCAGAGCATCGATTCGAAAGGAAGAGAACAACTCATCGATCACCTGATTTCGTATACGCATCGTTTCTCTGAGGTTCATAAAACCGAAGTTCATTATTCCGGGCTGCCATTCATAAGAACCATGAATTCTGCGAAGCTTAAGAAAGAGCTCGGCATGTTTTTGTGGATGTCGCTATTGGTAACTGCGCTGGTTTTACTCTTATTTTTCAGGTCGTTTAAAGCGATTTTATTTCCCTTACTTGTCGTTGCCATTAGTGTAGTTTGGTGTGTTGGAACAATGGTTCTGCTTGGCTACCAAATAACCATTCTTACTGCACTCATTCCTCCATTAATTGTCATCATTGGAATTCCAAATTGCATTTTCCTAACCAATAATTTTCACCGCGAATACAAGGGTCATGGAAATAAAATCAAGGCTATTTCGCGGGTAATACATAAAATTGGGAATGCCACTTTTTTAACCAACTTCAATACAGCACTTGGGTTTGTGACTTTTGCATTTGTGCAAAGTAAAATGCTGAAAGAGTTTGGGGTCCTATCCTCCATCAATGTCATGCAGGTGTTTGTGCTAAGCTTAACCATCTTGCCAATCGCCTATTCGTATGTTTCCTCTCCAAAACCCAAACAGACCAAACATTTAGACAATCGTTTTTTCGATGCATTGGTTGAATGGCTCATTCAAATGGTCACTAAAAAACGGAAGTGGATTTACGCCATTACCGTTGTTATTGTTGGAATTTCTGCTTGGGGAATGAGTAAAATGCATACAACAGGAAACTTCACTGATGATATACCGCGCAAAGACAAGATCATTCTTGATTTGAAGTTTTTCGAAAAGAATTTCCACGGAGTGATGCCCTTTGAAGTGGCTATCGACACCAAAAAGAAGAACGGTGTAATGAAACTTTCTACGCTTCGGAAAATTGAACAAGCACAAGAAATCCTAAAAAAATACCCTGAATTCTCAAAGCCGCTTTCCATAGTTGAAGTTATCAAATTTGCAAAACAGGGATTTTATAGCGGAGATTCCAGCTTTTATTCTCTTCCCAATAACGAAGAAATTTCCTTTCTGCTCCCGTATGCACAAAATATGGATTTGAAAACCGGTAGCTCCCGTTCTTTTATTGACAGCACACGACAATACACGCGGATTTCTATTCAAATGGCCGATATTGGAACCAAGGAAATGGAGCGTATTCGCAGTGAAATCCGTCCACAAATTGACTCCATTTTCAATCCCCAAAAGTTCGATGTAGGCATAACAGGAACAAGCATCGTTTTCTTAAAAGGCACTGATTATTTGGTGAAAAATCTTTTGTTGAGTTTACTTGCTGCCATCGTTCTTATCTCGGGCTTGATGTATTTCATGTTTTATTCGTTTAAGATGTTGATGATTTCGGCAATTCCCAATATTATCCCGCTTTTATTTACTGCCGGATTGATGGGATTTTATGGAATTGCGCTAAAATCATCGACCATTTTGGTTTTCAATATTGCCTATGGTATTACCGTCGATTCGGCAATCCATTTCTTTTCCAGGTATGGTCAAGATTTAAAAACCCATAATAATGACATTAAACTTGCTGTTATTGCCTCAATGCGCGATACAAGTATTAGCATTATTTACACATCCATTATTTTGCTTTTCGGATTTAGCATATTTATTTTTTCATCTTTCGGTGGAACTATTGCCTTAGGTTTCCTAATTTCGGTAACCATTTTTGTGGGCCTATTTACTAATTTACTTCTTCTTCCTACATTGCTATTATCTATTGACCGGGCATTTACAATTAAAGCATACAAAGAACCAATGATTGCTGTATTTGATGAAGAAGAAGATATAGATTTGGATAGTTTAACCATTCGAAGAGAACCTTATAAACACCCTGAAGATTGATGAAAGGAATCATTCTAGCCGGCGGATCCGGAACACGTTTGCACCCACTAACTTTGGCAGTTAGCAAACAATTAATGCCTGTTTACGACAAGCCGATGATTTATTACCCCTTGTCGACACTCATGCTTGCAGGTATTCGAGATATTTTAATTATTTCTACACCACACGATCTTCCTCATTTCCAAAAATTATTAGGCGATGGGAAACGACTTGGTATGAATTTCAGTTATGCCGAACAAGCCGTTCCCAATGGACTAGCCCAAGCATTTGTAATTGGAGAAGAATTTATTGGCAAAGACAAATGCGCCTTAGTTTTGGGCGATAATATTTTTTATGGTGCAGGCATGACAGGCCTTTTGCAAAAGAACAATGATCCCGATGGAGGAGTTGTTTTTGCATATCATGTATCAGACCCTGAACGCTATGGTGTAGTTGAGTTTGATGAGCAAATGAATGCCGTTTCGATCGAAGAAAAACCACTCCAGCCGAAATCATATTATGCTGTTCCTGGACTTTATTTTTATGATAACTCTGTTGTTGAAATTGCCAAGAATTTAAAGCCTAGTGCGCGCGGCGAATATGAGATTACCGATGTAAACAAACAATATCTCAAAGAAGGCAAATTGAAAGTAGGTGTTTTAGACCGAGGAACCGCTTGGTTAGATACAGGGACTTTCGATTCATTGATGCAAGCAGGACAATTTGTTCAAGTAATTCAAGAGCGTCAAGGTTTAAACATTGGCTGTATTGAAGAAGTTGCTTGGCGAATGAAATTTATCGATAATAAACAATTAGAAGAAATTGCCGAACCACTCCGTAAAAGTGGATACGGAGAATATTTACTCAACTTATTAAAAGGAAGATGATACGAATTTTAATTACCGGAGGAGCTGGTTTTGTTGGAAGTTGTTTGGCCGAAAAGTTGGCTTCAAATGCAGATAATTATGTTGTTGTTGTTGATAATCTTCGAACAGGAGAATTAGCAAAAGTGCCCGTTTCGGAGCATAAAAACATTCATTTCATAAAATGCGATGCAAACGACTACCGCGACATTTCAGCGGTTTTTTATGCATACCGTTTCGATTATGTTTTCCACTATGCAGCCCTAGTTGGTGTTTTAAGAACTTTGCAACACCCAGTTGCCGTTCTAGAGGACATTGCCGGAATTGAAAACATCCTAAAACTTTCTAAAAATACGGGTGTTCGTCGTGTGTATTTTTCATCTTCTTCCGAAGTATATGGAGAACCCGTTGAGTTCCCTCAAAATGAGGATACTACCCCGCTCAACTCTCGCTTGCCTTATGCCATTGTGAAAAATGTAGGTGAGGCCTATTTGCGTTCTTATGAAAAAGAATTTGGGCTCGAATACACCATCTTCCGTTTCTTCAATACGTTTGGTCCTAAGCAAAGCAAGGATTTTGTGATTTCAAAATTTATTCGTGCAGCACTCAACAATGAGTCGATTGCAATTTATGGCGATGGTTCTCAAACTAGAACATTCTGCTTTATCGACGATAATATTGAAGCCTGCTCCAACGCATTCTACCAAAACATGTATGTTAACGATGTGGTGAATGTGGGCGGGACCATCGAGATTACGATTTTGGAAGTTGCCCAAACCATCATCCGATTAACAAATTCAAAATCTGAGATTCGTTTTGTTGCTCCGCTCGAAGAAGGCGATATGACACGCCGCAAACCCGATACAGCTAAAATGAGCAAACTCATCAATCGTCCTTTAGTAACATTTGAAGAAGGATTGAAAAAAGTAATCGCTAACACCTCCTTTATTATACAATGAAGGAGTTAATCCGCTATCAGGATTATTTTGCTGATGCCCTTGGAAGACTTGATTTTCCATCGGAACCTGCCGAATTATTCGAGCCCATTCGCTATACACTCGCAATGGGTGGAAAACGAATGCGTCCAGTTTTGGTATTGCTTGGAGCAGAACTCATGGGTGGAAAATTGGAAGATGCGCAACATGCTGCTTTGGCTATCGAAGTCTTTCATAACTTCACCTTGCTTCACGACGACATTATGGATGAAGCGCCTTTGCGACGAGGAATGGCAACCGTTCACACCAAATGGAACAGCAACATTGCCATTTTATCGGGCGATGTGATGTTAGTTGAAGCATACAAACTGATTTCAAAAACTCCGACTTCTGTTTTACCAGAAATTCT
>CAXNGM010000074.1:0-8588 GCA_964201695.1 Bacteroidia bacterium
CGAAACGGTTAAACTAATATTTTTAGTTCCTCCAGTTGTCCATTGCAAAGAATAAGGTCCAGCATTGGAACCACTTAAAACCTGAGCTCCATCAAAATTCCAATTAAACGTTGTTCCGACAGCAAACACGCCAGCTGCGGAAATACTTATTGGAACTCCAATACAACCTGAAACAGGCGCCGAAATTGTAGCAGTTGGTGGCGCAACAATAGCGGTGGTAGAGGTTGCTGCAGTCGATGAACATCCTGCATTGGTTACAATTAAACTAGCCGTTCCTGAAGAAACGCCCGTCCATGAAACCGAAACAGGACCAGCACTCGATGAATTTGAAATTGAAGCGCCAGATCCAAAACTCCATAAATAACTTGTTCCTACTGCTTGAACTGAAGACGTAAATGTGGTTGACTGACCATCACATACACTTGAATTCGCAGAGGCAATGGTAACTATTGGAAGATCTATTACATTAATTGTTTGCGATGTTGTTGAAGAACATCCTGCTTCGGTTACTATTAATGAAACAGTTTTAGTTCCAGATGTTGTCCAAGACAAATTAGTCGGACCTTGAACATTTCCGGGAACAGTAGTACTTCCATCTACACTCCAAGTATAAGTTGCTGATGGAGGTGCTGATGCATTACCTGTATATAAAATCGTTGCATTGGCTCCAACACAAACACTAGCAGGAATTGAAAATGTAGCTGTTGGTAAAGCGTTAACAGTAATTACTTGGGTTGTTGTAGTTGAACTGCAGCCGCCTTGAGTTACCGACAATGTTACATTTTTACTGCCTGCACTTGACCAAGAAACTGAATGTGGTCCAATCAAACTTGAACTGCTTGTACTTGCACCTGTTCCAAAATTCCAAGAATATGTTGCTCCTGGCAATGCTGTTCCAGTATATGAGAAAGTTGAATTAGCTGCAATACACAAACTCAAAACAGAAGTTGAAAATGTGGATGTAGGTGCTCCATTTATATTAATTGTATTGGTCGTTGTTGAACTGCATGAACCATTTGAAACAGTTAACGAAACAGTTTTGGAACCTGTACTAGACCAAGAAACGGAGTGTGGTCCTAAGCCAGTTGCTGATGCTGGACTTGCATTTGTTCCAAAATTCCATGTATACGTTGAGCCCGATGGAGCTGAACCGGTATAACTAATTGTTGCATTTGCACCTAAACAAACAGATGTTGGTAAAGTGAAACTGGAAGTCGGTGGTGCTACAACAGTTACCGATTGTGTGGAACTTGCCGCTGCACATAATCCATTGGTAGGTGTTATTGTTAAACCAACATTGTATGTTCCGGGTGTGTTCCATACTGTTGATACTGTTCCTGTTCCATTTGCTGAAGAAGGAGTTCCAGAAGAAAACGTCCAAGCACCTGTTCCTAAAGAACCTCCTGTATAAGTGAAATTAGCTGGCTGTCCAGTACAAATAACTGGAGGTGCGCTAAAACTAGCATTGGCAGAACCGCCAATACTCACATCCAACGTATCATAAACAATCAAATTACTACAAGGAAAATTTGCCTTTCCAATGATGCGAGTCATTCCAGGTCCATTAACCAGGGTAGAAACCGAAGCTCCTGTACCAATTGGGATTCCGTTGGATGTCCAATTTACGGTGTAGGAAGAAGCTCCATTTGGCTGAAATCTTTTTCCGTCATTTGTTACATTCCAAACCGCTGAGTTCCTTCCCGGAACAGTAAATGCAACTGTACCTGGCTGATTATGTAAACCTTGCGTTGCCTTTCCACCTGCCCATAATACACAACTTGGCTTGCTGGTTATATAATTCTCAATTACATTGGTGCTCTCGAAAAGCACGATTTGAAAAGTTGCTTTTGATGCAGTACATTGATATAATGGGCAATTTGTCCACTGAACAATGAGTCTTCTATAAGGTGCAATTCCTTGTGTTTGATATTTAATGTAAGGTCCGCCGGCAATTCCGGGATTAAAGTCCATCCATGGACCCATGATGCAATTACGTGGTACAAATGTGGTTGTGTTGGGAATTGAATTTGCTGTAAATGCGCGTGTTTGACCAGGTGAAAAACCCACCCATCCGTTAGAACCGACATAAAATTGAGTGTAGGTATTTCCAAAAAAACAGAACTGAAAACCAATAGGAAAAGGCCCAAGCACTGTGTCATCAGGCATTGTTAATGAAGTACCAGCAAGAATCGAAAATGGAGTAAATGGAATATCCGAAATAGCATAGGAGGTTGTACCTGCAAAAGCATTCGCAACAGTTGATGAAACGTTGACACTCGTTCCAGCACAAACAGTCATTGATCCCGAAGGATTGATTGTTACGGAGGGCGCTTGTGCCATGCTAACTTGCAAGGCCAGCGGAAAAATTACAAGTAAAAGTCTAAACCATTTCATCGCTTAAGTTCAAGGCCCTATTTCTTTCAGGCTCGTTGACAAAGGAAAGGCGACTTTCAATTTTGATTTTTCAGATGCGAAGTGTTCAATTACAGATGTAAGATGAATGTAAACAAACAAAGAGTCTATTTCTCAATAGCATTTGAATATCAATCTATTATAGAATAATTCGTTAATCAAGTATTGAATTTTGATTGTAAGAAAGGATGAAATGATTGGATTTTGGGTGATTTTTAAACGAATCAAGTTCAATTTTAATTCAGCACATTTTTGGGAAACGAATTATTATAAAAAATAATTGCGGAGGATACAATGGAGAAATTGTAACGAAAGATTCGAAACTCAAAAAATGCGAATTTCTTATTTCAATGGCGAGTCTTTTTCATTGAAAACATGGTCAAAAACAAGCTTATCGACCCAAGCTGGAAAGAATTTATTTAGCCAAAACGAAAGTAGTGCCGTAGATGAAAGTATCATATATGATTTACGTTTAACAACTGCTTTCAGAAGCTTTTGCGCAACTTCATTGGCAGACATCGAATTCTCCTCATTTTTATGAGATTCCCCTTGTTCAGTTCCATCGGCGGCAAGCATGGTATTTCGAATATTAGTTGCTACAAATCCAGGACGGGCAATCAATACATGCAAACCAGTATTTCTGTTTTCTATGCGTATGGATTCTAAAAATCCTTCTAAGGCGAATTTGGTTGCAGAATAACCACTTCGAGTTGGCAGCCCTTTGTAACCTGCAACCGAAGACATGCCTATAATAGAACCTTTTGATTTCAACAAATGAGGCATCGCATATTTAGTACAATACACCACGCCCCAAAAATTCACATTCATGAGTTTCTTCAAAACGTTTAAATCGACATCTTTAAAAAGAGCCCGCATGGTTATTCCTGCATTGTTAATGAGCACATCGATGCCACCAAATTTCCGAATTGTTGCTTCAATAAGCAACTCACATTCAAGCTCGTTGGTAACATCCATTTTAACTACAAGCAAACGATTACCCGAGGGATCAAGTTCATTTTGCAGAGCTGTCAATGCTTCTAAATTTCTCGCTGCCGCAACAACTTGGCATCCTCCTCGAAAAAAAACACGGGCGCATTCTAATCCAATTCCCGATGAAGCACCTGTTATTACAATTACAGCATTTGACTTCATTTGAAACTTGTATTTTTGACAAAAATAGTGGAGCCCATGATGCTAATAGAGGTTGTCGACAAAAAAACTGATAAGGAATTCCATCAGGTAAGTGAAATTATTTATATAACAGATAATCATTACATTCCCCATGTTCGACAAGACCTGGATAAAATTTTTGACACCTCCAAAAATAAACTATTTCGGCAAGGTGGCGAACTCATCCGTTGGATTTTAAAAGATGCCGCTGATAATTTAATTGGAAGAGTTGCAGCCTTTATTCACCCCAAAACATCACAAAGCGGGAAGCACAAGATTGGCAGCATGGGTTTTTTTGAATGTATCAATAACCAAGAAGCCGCTTTTGTTCTTTTCGATGCATGTAAAAAGTGGCTACATGATAGAAAAATGGAAGGCATGGAGGGGCCCGTAAATTTTGGAGAACGTGATCAATTTTGGGGTTTGCTCATACAAAATTTCGACTCACCACCAAGCTATGGAATGAACTACAATCCTGACTACTATCAGATTTTTTTTGATGCGTATGGCTTCCAAAACTACTTCAATCAATACGTGTATTGGCGAAATCTGGATCAGCCTGTTCAGGATGTGTTTATCAAGAAATCGAATATAATTGGGCAGAACCCCGATTTCAGGGTCAGTAATATGCAAGGAATTCCGTTGGCCAAGATTGCAGAGTATTTTCTAGAGGTATATAATTCTGCTTGGGGGGGTCACGAAGGATTTAAAAACATGCGATTAGAACAAGCGAAATCGATTATAAATTCGATGAAGCTCATCATGGATCGCGACCTATTAGTTTTCGCTTTTTTGAAGGATGTTCCAGTAGGATTTTATCTGAATATTCCGGAGCTCAATGAGTTTTTTCGACATGTGAATGGAAACCTCAATTGGATTGGGAAACTGAAATTCTTCTACTACCTAAAATTCGCAAAACGCAAAACCATGTTGGGGATAGTCTTCGGAGTTTCGCGCGAACATCAGGGAAAAGGAATCGAAGGAGCCATGATAAAATTTGCGGAAGATTACATTATTTCAAAAAAACGATATACCGAAACCATAATCACTTGGGTTGGCGATTTTAATCCTCGAATGCTGCGTGTTATCGAAAATTTAGGCACTGAGCTTTATCGAACATTGGTTACTTACCGTATTTTCTTCGATTCAAGCATTAAATTTGAACGTCATCCGGTGCTAGGAGAAAAATTACTGCGAGATGAAAGCGCTGAAAATGAAATGGATGTGAAATAATATTAAAATTTATCACGTTTTTGCATCGTTTTATTTTGCTCAAACCGAAATCAACCTATATTTGCACCCGCTTTCAAGGCAAGCATGCTTCCTTCACAAAGCAGGAGATTCAGTAGCTCAGCTGGTAGAGCATTACACTTTTAATGTAGTGGCCCTGGGTTCGAATCCCAGCTGAATCACAAAACCCGATGTGAATTATTCATATCGGGTTTTTTTATGAATTCCGACCAATTTCAATGTTCGATTTCATAAATTTACCACAAAATAACAGGAGGTATCCTGATCATGGATGAAAATCGTCGCCTCTCTTCCAAAGAGAAAGCCCTTCAAATAAATCTAGACCAACGATTATATGGCTCTTTCGCTGAAATTGGAGCCGGTCAGGAAACGGCAGCTCACTTTTTCAAAGCGGGTGCGGCATCTGGTACAATTGCTAAAACTATGTCGGCATACGACATGCGATTTTCGGATGCCATTTATGGAGAAACAACGCGTTATGTTTGTGAAGATCGTCTCCAGCAGATGCTCCAGAAAGAATACGGATTACTTGGAAAAAGACTGGAGTTCAGAGAAGAAAAAACATGCTTTTTCGCATTTGCCAATACAATCGAAACCACCAATTTTCATAGAACAAATCATGGCCATGGTTGGCTAGGTGTTCGATTTCAATTAAACCCACATACAGAACCCAACGAATGTGTAATCCATGTTGTTTTACACGATCATGAAAACTCATGGCAACAAAGAGCAATCGGAATCATTGGTGTAAATTTATTATACAGCTGCTTTTATCATTACAACGACCCTGAAAAACTTACAATAACACTCCTCGATGGCATTGTAAGTGGCACTGTTGAAATTGACATGATTCGAGTTATAGGCCCCGATTTCAAACAAATAGACAATCGTTTATTGAGCCTGAAGCTGGTAAAAAACGGCTTAACAAAAGCAGCCATGTTTGGAGCAGACTCCTCTGTATTGCAACCATCCGAAGCACTTTACAAAAAAAACGCCTTGGTTATTTCAGGACGTTTTAGGCCATTTACTCGGGCTCATGAGGATATGCTTGCCAAAGCAACAATCGATTTTGTTGAAGAAATTGGACAAGAGAATCCCCTCATCATTTTAAGTGAATTGTCGCTCAATGCATTAATTGACACCAATGGAAATATTGATGACCATGATTTTTTAGATCGAGTAAATATTTTGTGCTCACTTGGTCATACGGTTATGATTACCAATTTCTTAGACTACTGGTATTTGGTTCCTTATCTTTCAAAAATAACACGAAACCAACTTGTAGGATTTGTTCTAAGTGTCCGAAATATTGAACGGATTTTCGATCCAAATCAATATACCAATTTACAAGGAGGCTTGCTCGAAGCGTTGAGTATGTTGTTTGGAAGTAATGTAAAAGCATACGCATATCCTGCATTCCGAGGCGATTCAGATGAACTTATCACAATTAATAAACTTCAAATAGATCCAAAATTTTCAGGTTTACTTCGTTATTTAATTGATAACCACAAACTCGAGGATGTTCAAAATATTGACGAAAGCGTATTGCATATCAATGCGGATGAAGTTATACAACAAATACAAAATGGCATATCTGGTTGGGAAGAAAGTGTTCCCGAGCGCGTTGCTGAACTTATCAAATTAAATTACCTTTTGAATTTTCCTGTTGGATCAAATTCTCAAAATAAAATACAATAAAACATGGGCTTTGAAACATTTGGATTTTCACAAGAATTGCTTGATGGCCTCGATGCCATGAACTTCAGAGAACCAACACCAATTCAGCAACAAGCCATTCCTGAAATATTAGCCGGCAAGGATTTAATTGCAAGTGCGCAAACAGGAACAGGAAAAACGGCGGCCTTCTTGCTTCCAATCATCGAATCGAACTTAAAAAACAATACTGGGAAAATCGACACCCTAATCATTGTTCCAACGCGTGAATTGGGCTTACAGATTGACCAACAACTTGAAGGATTTGCCTATTTTGTTCCGGTGAGTTCCATTGCCGTTTATGGTGGTGGAGACGGAAAAGAATTCGAAGTTCAGAAACGGGCGTTACGAGAAGGAACCGACATTGTTATTGCCACACCTGGAAAGCTTTTATCGCATCTCAACATGGGTTATGTTGACATGAAAGACCTCAAGCATCTTATTCTCGATGAAGTTGACCGAATGCTCGATATGGGTTTTATTGAGGACATTCAGCGCATCCTTACTTTTCTTCCTGAAGATCGGCAAACCTTGTTTTTCTCCGCAACCATGCCTCCTAAAATCAGGCAACTTGCTGTAAAACTTCTTAAAAATCCTGTTCAGATTAACATTTCAATCTCTAAACCAGCTGCCGGAATTAAACAGGGCGCTTATTCGGTTTATGATACACAGAAGCTGCAACTTTTAAAAACTATTTTCGAAGGAAGAGATTTAAAAAGTGCGATATTATTTGCAGGTACCAAGCAGAAAGTCAAAGAAGTTGAACGCGAATTACGAAAAATGGGACTCAATGTTGGGGCCATTCATTCCGACTTGGAACAAGCACAACGTGAAGAGGTACTTTTAGGATTTCGCAATAAAAACGTAACAATCCTTGTTGCTACCGATGTGGTTTCACGAGGAATTGATGTATTAGGAATTGAGTTGGTTGTAAACTATGATGTACCTGCCGATCCTGAAGATTATGTTCATCGTATTGGACGAACGGCTCGTGCTGAAACAAAAGGAGAAGCTGTCACTTTAATAAATCCGCTTGACCAAAGAAAGTTTAGTCGCATCGAAGAAATGATCGAAACTGTTGTCGAAAAATATACGCTACCCGATAATTTCGAAGCTGGACCTGTGTATGACCCGATAAAGAACAAAGAAGATTCAAAAGGAAAAAGCCGCCGATCTTCAGGAAAACCTCAACCTATACCTACAAACAAAACGGCCCGTCCTGTTAACAAAGTAAATCACAAAAAAGAAAACAAGGCCATACTTCCGAAATCCGAAAGTGATTCAAATAAGAACGCCCATCTTGTGAAGCGAGAAGATTGGAAAAAACCTGAATAGATCGCTTTAAGAATTTCTATTCAAAATCGACCTCACCAGCACCGAGTCTGATAAGTTCCGGAACATTTCCAGTACAATCGATAATAGTTGAAGGCACCAAAGCACCGTAACCGCCATCAATAACAGCATCCACTAAATCTTTGTATCGTTCGTGAATCAATTCTGGATCGGTAGTATATTCCAAAATATCGTCTTCATCATGCACCGAACTCGAGATGATTGGACTTCCCAATTCAGAAACAATTAATCTGCAAATGTTATTATCGGGGATGCGAATTCCGATTGTTCGCTTGTTATTTTTAAAGAGTTTGGGGACACTATTATTTGCATTCAAAATGAATGTGTAAGGCCCTGGCAAACAACTCTTCATGAGCTTATAAACAGGTGTGTCAACTGAACGAGCATATTCTGTAATGTGACGCAAATCATCAAATACAAAAGAGAAATCTGCTTTTTCTGGCTGAATTCCTTTTAATTGAGCAACACGCTCAACAGCTTTCGACTTGTGAATCTCACAACCAAATGCATACACGCCATCTGTTGGATAAATAATCACTCCTCCATTCTGTAAAATATCGACAACTTTTTTCAATTGTCGAGGATCTGGTGTAACAGGATGGATTCGAATGATCATTACATAGACGTTTTTTTAAAGTCCGAAAGGAATTTCTCTAATCCAATGTCTGTTAAAGGATGTTTCAATAAAT
>CAXNGM010000075.1:0-8506 GCA_964201695.1 Bacteroidia bacterium
ACCCGTATTCTGGTAACCGCGATAGTATTTATTGTCATAATCGTAGTAATCACTTCGGGTTAAAGTAATTTGTCCCTGAACCTGTGGGACATAAATCAAGGCCAAAACAAGAATGCAGAGATGTTTCATAATTTGAAATTAAACAAAAATTTGATTTATTTCAAATTAGCACCTAATTCATTTCGTTTAAAAGCATCAGTTGATTTTCGAGAGCTTGGATTTTTTGAATAGCATCTGACTCTTTTTGTTTTTCAGAATCAACCACCTCTTTTTTAGCATTGGCCATGAAGCGTTCGTTCTGCAATTTTTTCAAAACAGAATCCAAAAAGCCTCGCGTGTAGGTGAGTTCTTTTTCCAGTTTTTCTTTTTCGGCTTCCAAATCCATCGTTTCATTGGCAGGCAAAAAGAATTCATCATTACCAACCATCAACTGAAACGAACCTTGCGGCTTTTCTGAAACATAGTTAAGCGGAGAGAGATTTCCTAATTTTTCCAAAACCGCAGTAAAGGGCAAAAGATTTTGTTGAGTCCTTGATCCACATATTAAGTCGAGTGTTTCTTTGGGAGATATTCCTTTCTCATTTCTAAAATTACGAACCGCTGCAACAACATTTCGAACTTGCTCAAACTCTTGAATAACTTGAGAATCGAAAGATGAAACTTTTGGTTGTGCATCCATCATAAGATATGAACCCGGTGTTCTTTCTGAAAGGAAATGCCATATTTCTTCCGTGATAAATGGCGTAAACGGATGCAACAATTTCAACAATTCTTCGAAATATGCCTTCGTTTCATTGAGTGTTTTACGATCGATTGGCTGCTGGTATGCCGGTTTGATTGCTTCCAAGTACCAAGCACAGAAATCGTCCCAAGTAAGTTTATATAAGCCCATCAATGCTTCCGAAATGCGGTATTTCTGAAACAGTTCTTCTACATTTTTTACTTCCTCTTTCAATCGCTCACCAAACCAATGAATGGCTTGCTTCGATGATTCGGGCTGTTCAATATCGGCAACTTCCCATCCACTTAAAAGTCGGAAAGCATTCCAAATCTTATTGTTGAAGTTCCTTCCTTGTTCGCACAAACTTTCGTCAAAAGGCAAATCATTTCCAGCCGGCGAGGTCAATAACATCCCCATCCGAACACCGTCGGCGCCGTATTTATGAATCAAATCGATTGGATCGGGCGAATTCCCCAAAGATTTCGACATCTTTCTTCCGAGCTTATCGCGCACAATACCAGTCAAATACACATTGCTAAAAGGAACTTCGCCTGTGTATTCAATTCCTGCCATAATCATACGAGCAACCCAGAAGAATAGAATCTCGGGAGCAGTAACTAGATCGTGTGTTGGATAATAGTAGCGTAAGTCTTCATTCCATTCCGATTTGGGCTTGTTTACGAATTGAGGATCGAAAACCGAAATTGGCCAGAGCCAGCTCGAAAACCAAGTATCTAAAACATCTTCATCTTGCTTTAATTGACCAGTTGAAAATGATTTCCCTTTTTCACTGAATGCAGCAATGGCTTCTTGTTCGGTTTTGGCCACTACAAAATCGCCTTGCCCATCGTACCATGCTGGAATTTGTTGACCCCACCAAAGTTGTCGGGAGATGCACCAATCTTTCACATTTTCCATCCAATGTTTGTAGGTATTCACAAACTTGGCAGGATGAAGTTTCACCGAACCATTGTTTACCGCATCCAAAGCAGGTTTGGCCATTTCACCCATTTTCACAAACCACTGCAATGACAAACGCGGCTCAATCACAGAATCGGTTCGTTCGGAATGCCCCACTTTATTGATGATATCTTCCGATTTAACAAGATTATTGGATGTTTCAAGATCTTTAACAATTTGCTTGCGAACGGCAAAGCGATCTTGACCAATGTATAATTGAGCGGCATTGCTCATGGTTCCATTGCTGGCAATTACATCAATAACTGGCAAGTTAAATTTGATACCCAACATGTAATCGTTTACATCATGCGCAGGTGTTACTTTAAGTGCACCTGTTCCAAATTCACGATCAACGTATTCGTCTGCAATGATTGGGATTGCGCGATTTACAAGAGGAACAAATACATTTTTCCCAACCAAATGAGCGTAACGTTCATCTTCTGGGTGAACACAAATAGCGGTATCACCTAAAATAGTTTCAGGACGTGTGGTTGCAATAGTGATGGATTCCGAACTATCTTCAATGAAATACTTGATGTAATAGAGTTTCGAAGGTGTTTCTTTGAAAATAACTTCCTCATCCGACAAAGCGGTTTGTGCCGAAGGATCCCAATTAATCATGCGAACACCACGATAAACAAGGCCTTTTTTATGTAAGTCGATAAAGACATCTATAACGGCTTCGCTCATGTCTGGATCCATCGTGAATTTGGTACGATCCCAATCGCATGAAGCGCCCAATTTTTTCAGCTGATCGAGAATAATCCCGCCATGCTTTTCTTTCCATTGCCAAGCATGATCGAGGAATTGTTCCCGTGTAAGACTGCTCTTTTCAATGCCTTCCGAACGCAGTTTGTTTACCACTTTGGCTTCGGTTGCAATGGAAGCATGATCGGTTCCAGGAACCCAGCAGGCATTTTTCCCTTGCATACGTGCACGACGAATAAGTACATCCTGAATGGTATTATTCAGCATGTGGCCCATGTGTAAAACGCCCGTTACATTTGGCGGAGGGATGACAATTGTAAACGGCTCACGATTATCGGGTTGCGATTTAAAACAACCGCTATCCATCCAGCGTTTGTACCATTTATCTTCTGTACCAAGGGGCGTGTATTGCTTCGGAATTTCCATTGTGCATTTTAAGGTTGGCAAAAATAGTCGAAAATGCCACAGCGAGAAATTGAATTATTGACCTTGTTGGGAATTCGAGGATTTTTCTTCCGGAAATTGATTGTTTCGGCATGTTGAGGACTTCGAAAGGAACCCCAAACCAATAACCTAGTGCTATGAATAAATTAATTCATCTTTTGCATGGGGAAACTTTGGCTTTTCTTTTTTCCATTAATCACTCCCGAAATTTCCGCAACCAACGCAGTTTTATTTGTTTGTGTGTATGATATTAATTGAGGAAAATCGTGCTTCTGATTTTCGAAGATCATTTGTTTGTTAGATGATGAAGTTTGAACAAAGCTTATTGGCTGTTCATTATTTTGATCCTTAACTGTTGGAATGTATAACAATGTTTTACCGTGTTGTTCTAAGCGAATTGTTTCTGATGAAACCGTGTCTTTCCCAATGACAAAGAAACTATTCCCTGCATACGTCGAATCGTTTAGCTTCTCCCAGGTTTCAGTTAAAATTCCTTCCGATGATATATTTTGCCATTCACCGATCAACCAATTCGCATTTTCGATCAAATGAAACTGGTTTGAATTATTCGATGTATTACATGTTACACATGAAAACGAGATGGCAAACACAATGCAGCAATTGAGAACTATTTTCATGACTACTTTATTGATTCCTGCATTTACTCCGACTTCCTTTTTTTACGAAAAAACTCGCTTAATAAACCTGAACATTCATCTTCTAAAATACCTGATGTAATTTGTGTTGATGGATGGAGGATTTGACCAGAAATTGCCGAAACACCACGTTTTATATCCGAGGCTCCAAAGACAATTCTTCCCAACTGCGTCCAGAATGCAGCGCCCGAACACATGGCGCAAGGCTCTAGTGTTACATATATGATACATTCGTTTAGGTATTTATTATTGAGATAATCGGAAGCACTTGTAAACGCTTGCATTTCGGCATGGGCGGTAAAATCCTTGAGTTGTTCGGTACGATTAAATGCCCGAGCTATGATGCGATCGTTCCAAACGATGACACAGCCAATGGGAACTTCATCTGCATCGAAGGCTTTTTTGGCTTCGCGAATGGCTTCGCGCATGTAAAATTCATCAGTCATAATTCAATTTTGAAATCTTAGGTGAGCATGAAAACAAAAAAGGCCCATCGAATAAAGATGAGCCTTTTGTATGATTGAAAATAATTTATTCTGCAAGCACTATTACCCTGTTGTTATGCACTTCTACTACTCCACCGTTAATGTCGAAAGAGTGTTTTGCAGAAGATTTGTCAATCACTTTAATAGTCCCTTTTTTCAAAGCAGAAATGAGTGATGCGTGTTTATCGAGTACTCCGAAAGAACCATCAATGCCTGGTAAAGTCATACTAGTGACTTCGGCTTCAAACAATTTCTTATCGGGTGATATAATCTCCAAGTGCATAATCCAAATTCTTAGTTAGCTTCAGCCAATAATTTTTTACCTTTTTCGATTGCTTCTTCAATGGTACCAACCAAGTTGAATGCCGCTTCTGGATATTGATCCACTTCGCCATCCATAATCATGTTGAAACCTTTGATCGTATCTTCGATTTGAACGAAACGACCTTCCAAACCTGTAAACTGCGTTGCTACAAAAAATGGTTGAGAAAGGAAACGTTGCACACGACGCGCACGGCTTACTGTCAATTTATCCTCTTCAGAAAGCTCATCCATTCCAAGAATGGCAATGATATCCTGAAGTTCTTTGTAGCGTTGAAGTGTTTCTTTTACACGTTGAGCTGTATCATAATGTGCATCACCAACAACGTCACGAGAAAGAATACGTGATGTTGAATCGAGTGGATCCACCGCTGGGTAGATACCAAGCTCGGAAATTTTACGGTTCAATACAGTTGTAGCATCTAAGTGGGCAAATGTTGTTGCCGGAGCCGGATCCGTTAAGTCATCCGCAGGTACATAAACCGCCTGAACAGAAGTAATAGAACCGCGTTTTGTTGATGTGATACGTTCTTGCATCTGACCCATCTCCGTTGCCAAAGTTGGTTGGTAACCTACTGCTGATGGCATACGACCCAAAAGTGCCGATACCTCAGAACCCGCTTGAGTGAAACGGAAGATATTATCGATAAAGAAAAGGATATCACGACCACCTGATTGCTCATCACCATCACGGAAATATTCCGCCATCGTAAGACCAGAAAGTGCCACACGTGCACGTGCTCCAGGAGGCTCATTCATTTGACCGAACACCAATGTAGCTTTCGATTCTTCCAAAGCTTTCATATCTACCTTAGAAAGATCCCATCCGCCTTCTTCCATCGAATGCTTGAACTCTTTTCCGTAGTTAATTACGTCTGATTCAATGAACTCGCGCAGAAGGTCATTCCCTTCACGTGTGCGCTCACCAACACCAGCAAACACAGATAAACCTCCGTAGTTCTTAGCGATATTGTTAATCAATTCTTGAATCAATACAGTTTTCCCTACACCAGCACCACCGAAGAGACCAATTTTACCACCTTTTGAATAAGGTTCAATCAAATCAATTACTTTAATACCTGTAAATAGGATCTCTTTAGAAGTAGAAAGGTCTTCGAAACGAGGTGGTTCACGGTGGATTGAATAACCGCCAGTACGGTCAGTATCTCCAATTCCATCAATCGCATCACCTACAACATTGAAAAGACGTCCTTTCACTTGATCACCAATGGGCATTGTAATTGGCTGACCTGTAGTCGTTACCACCATTCCTCGGCTCAAGCCATCGGTTGCATCCATGGAAATTGCGCGAATGGTATCTTCACCAACGTGCTGTTGACATTCCATGATTAATTTCTGTCCATCTGCGCGGATTACCTCAAGTGCATCGAGGATATTAGGCAGTTTGTTGCTTTCTGTATCAAAGCTAACATCGATCACTGGACCGATTACCTGTACAATTTTACCAGTACTTAGAGCCATAAAAATATTTTTATTTGAATCAGAGTTCTCTGAAATCCGCCGCGAAATTAATCGAAATTTCTTTAGAGAAAATGTTCTTTTAAAAAAAGCGCAAGTAAATTTTATATTTTTATAAACAACCCTCTATTTTATTGGGTTTTCAATGCTTTGACTCTTGTGATTTTAACATAGGACATAGTATTTGTAATTCAGCAATTTTGAATTAGGTTTGCCACATCCACATTATACTTAAGTGCAGGTATATTACAATCTTTCCGATTTCCCAAATTTGTCGTTTCCGGTTGTAACTTCAGGAACATTCGACGGTGTTCATTTGGGACATCAAACCATCATTGCGCGTTTAAAAGAATTGTCCTTGAAATTTGCTGGGCAGTCTGTAGTCATTACCTATCATCCACATCCACGACTGGTTTTGCAGCCAGACAATACGGAACTCGAATTTTTAAATACACTGCCCGAAAAGATTGCACGTCTCGAACAATTAGGTGTTGATCATTTACTTATCATTCCATTCGATAGCACTTTTGCCTCATTGACATCTGAAGAATTTATCCGAAAAATTTTAGTCGACGTTGTTCATACACGTAAATTGGTTATTGGATATGATCATCATTTCGGAAAAAATAGGGAAGGTTGTTTTGATCATTTGTTGAACTATGGACCTAAATATGGTTTTGAAGTTGAGGAAATTCCGGCACAAGACATCGATCAGGTGGCTGTGAGTTCAACTAAAATTAGGGCGGCCCTTCGAAATGGAGACATACAAACCGCTAATCGTTATTTGGGTTATGCGTATCCGTTTAATGGAAAAGTAATTAAAGGAAGGCAATTAGGCAGAAAGATTGAATTTCCAACTGCTAATCTGGAAATAGTACCCGATAGAAAACTAATTCCTGCAAATGGAGTATACGCAGTTCATGTTATAGTTGAAAATGCCATTTTCAATGGAATGATGAATATTGGATTTAGGCCAACAGTTAGCGATGAAAAAGTTCGAACTATTGAAGTACACATATTCGATTTTGATAACGATCTTTACGGGAAAGAAATAAAAGTGAGAATGATTACACGAATTCGAGATGAGATTCGTTTTAACGGAATTGACGAACTTCGTGATCAACTCAAAAAAGACAAGTTAGAAGCACTTAAAAATCTATCTGTATGAGAATGTATTTGTTTCGGTTTTCGCTTCTGGCTATCTTCATCGTACTTGCAAATAGCGTTTATTCTCAGCCCGATTACACAACGCAAGGAAAGGTTTTCACAAGCCTGTCGCAAGCTTTGATGCAGCCCGACTCTGTATTTCGTTTAAAGCTCCGGAGAAAAGGATATAAGGAAATTCCCGCAGAGGTTTTCAATTTTAAAAATTTACGCGAACTGGATTTAATTGGCAATAAAATCGAACGAATTCCCAATGAAATTAGCAGTTTGCCCCAATTGGAAATTCTTCGATTAGGGAATAATAAAATGGAAGTTGTTGGGAAAGAGATTGGTAGTTTAATTAATTTAAAGTATCTGGACTTAGGTAAAAATGAAATTCAGGCGCTGCCATTCGAGATTGGGGAATTAAGCAACTTGGAGTTTTTACAGATTTGGGGTAATGATATTACCTTACTTCCAGAGAGTATCCAAAACCTGGATAAATTGAAATACCTTGATATGCGGGCTATTTTACTAACCGATTCGGAACGCGAAGAAGTATTGGAACAACTACCGCAAACCGAAATTTTCATTTCTCCGGGTTGCAATTGCGGAAAGTAAATTTAAGCTGCTTTTAAATGGCTAATTTTCAGTTTCTCGAATCGAGCTTTTGCATATTCAGCCGTTACGGTATACTTTTTAATATTTGGTTTTGATGGCAATTCAAACATTAAATCGGTCATTATTCCTTCGCAAATTGAACGAAGTCCACGAGCTCCCAATTTAAATTCGTGTGCTTTCTCCACAATAAAATCGAGCACATCGTCGTCAAAATCAATATCTACATTATCAATACTAAACAGTTTTTTATACTGTTTGATGAGTGCATTTTTGGGTTCCGTTAAAATCCGTTTTAATGCATCCGCATCCAATGGATCAAGATGACTTAGAACTGGAAGGCGACCGATGAGTTCTGGAATAAGTCCGAAACTTTTTAAATCTTGAGGATTGATGTACTGAAGCAAATTCTCTTTATCGATAGCTTCGGCTTCTTGATTATTAGCGTATCCGATGGTTTGACTGTGAATACGTCGGGCAATTTTTTTATCAATTCCGTCGAAAGCGCCACCACAAATAAATAGAATATTTCGGGTATCAATTGCGACCATTTTTTGCTCGGGATGTTTACGACCACCTTGAGGCGGCACATTCACCACAGAACCTTCCAACAATTTCAACAATCCTTGCTGAACACCTTCACCAGACACATCACGTGTTATGGAAGGATTATCACTTTTACGTGCAATTTTATCAACTTCATCAATGAATACGATTCCACGCTGGGCAGCTTCAACATTGTAATCGGCTGCTTGAAGCAAACGCGCAAGAATACTTTCAACATCTTCACCCACATAACCAGCTTCCGTAAGAACTGTAGCATCGGCAATGCAAAAAGGAACATTTAATATTCTAGAAATAGTTCGTGCAAGTAGCGTTTTTCCAGTTCCTGTTTCCCCAACTAAAATGATGTTGGATTTTTCAATTTCGGTATCTTCATCTTTCTTAAAATTCTTCTGAGAAAGACGTTT
>CAXNGM010000076.1:0-8445 GCA_964201695.1 Bacteroidia bacterium
TCGAAGTATTATATCCTGTTGGAAGATGAGTTAAAAAAGTTCTCCAACGACCTCCAACAAAAATACTGTCATAAATATTTGTTTGAGCAAAAGCCCAATTGGATAGTGAAATCAACAAAATGAATTGTAAAAATATTTTTTTCATGTCTATTTATTTCTTTGGACTTGTTTTTCTTTTATTGGTTTAATTCCTCTTTAAGGGTTGCATATAACGTTCCGCGCGCAACCAGAAGTTTGGGATTTGGTGAACGAGATGTTTTAAGCAGCACTAATGTAGCAAAAGTCGACAATGTTTCAATTAAGCACAATACCCAAATTTTTGGTGCGCGCTGTTATAAGCTGTATGCAGCTATCTGCTCTGGGCAAATCATATCTTAAAGCAAAATAAGCCGAACAGTTTCATCTGATTTTTGCAAAACAAGCGTTGATAATAGCCGATCCTGTTTGCGCTCTTGTGCTAAGTTGCATTAGCACTCTTCTACTAAGAGAAAAATGCGCTCTTGAACTAAGTGCTTATTTCTATAGAAAACATAGCGCAAACTGGATTATTTGAAGTTTTTGCTTGATAATTATTTATAGCAATTGTGCGCTCTTAAACTAAGCTGATGTTTTTATTCCATTTCTGGCAAAAACTGAACAGCAAAATTCTACTCGCTGATTTTTGCTTTCTATTTCTTTCTTCGGCTTATTTTGAACTTGCAGTTTGCAGGCGATTTATTTTCCTGATTTTACTCTAAGTTAAATTTTAAATTATGTTAAAGAACTTTGAATTTCCGAAAGCGTAAGCCGGCCAAGCGAACTCATGCATATTGCTTATAACGGTTTGCGTGTACGCGATGTTGCCTTGTGTTGCGCCTGCGGCAAGGCAATATTGCTTACACGCTGTTATGAGCATTTGATGTCTCTATGGTCGGTCCTTTCAAAAAAAGTATTTAATACATCCCCTTTATCATTTATTCTTATTGCGCTCATTCCCCAGCCCAAAAATGCCCCTGTGTCAAGATTCCAGCTATATATTTTTGGGAAGAAAACGGGATTAAAACACATTAATGGTGTATGCCCATGAATCTGAATCTTGCCTAAATCATCGGGTAATGAGCGATCTAGTAAAATATTTTCAAATAAATATGTCTTATTGTGACCATGTATTTTTTCAGCTTCCATTGAAGCGTTACCACAAGGACTGTTTTTAATTACTGGATTGTTATTAATGATTTTAAAAACCTCATTGTTAATGCCTGCATGTGAAACAATAAAATTATCAGCTTCATACAAGAACAATAATTTGTCTTTAAATTGTAAATATTTATTATCGTTGATGCCACATTTTAAAAGTCTTGGCTGGGTTTCTTTGAAATCATTAACCAGATATTTTTCTTGTGAACTTTTAATACCTGAAATATAATTTGCATAATAAAAATCATGATTACCCATCAATAATGTAGTCCCTCCCTTTTTTAGGTATTCATTCAATAATTGAATAGTTTCACCAGGGAAAATACCCCTATCTATATAGTCGCCCACACATATAAGATAGTCTTTATCAACTTTGTTTTTAAGTAGTTTTACCAATGTATGATAGCAACCATGAATATCTCCTATTATAAAGTAGTTCATTTGATTTTCTTTAAAATAATTGGAAGAAGATAATCCATTGGTAAATAGTCAAAAGACATTGAATATTTCGAATCTTTACAAAAGGATATTGTTTTTCCAATTCGGATTGTTTCAAAATATGTTTTATTATCATTTGGGTTTGGGCTAATCCAGGTTTTTAACAATACTCCTTCACCAATTATTGTTTCCCAATATTCATTGTAAAAATTAGACCAATTAAAGTTTGGATCATTATTATAAATCCATTCCATTGATAAAATCCATTCCTTAAAATACCCAGGAAACAATTTTGTATCCTTTAAAACCCAATTAGTGCCATAGTTTATTTCAAAATCCCGATAATCATCTATCATTTTGTAACTATCAGAGAGATTATTTGCTAAGTGACACATTGTAAAAAAATCGCAGTAAACAATGCCATTCTTGCCCATTACAAGGTCTTCTCTCAATGTTATTTTATCATTGCTTTTACAGTGATGATAATACCAAAAGAGATCTTCACGCCCAAAAATGAAATAATTGTCAAAAATATTTATCATAAATCTAAATTATTTACACTACCATAAATCCATAAAGCATATGAAACTTTCGCCATTATTTCTTTGAGTTGATTGTCATGGTATCTTTCAATGTTTTCATATAACTTCGATAAGCTTGATTCAGAAAATGCACGATTCTTAGTTAATTCTTCAGTTGTTTTAAATAATTCTTTTACTTCATAATAAGACCTTTTTATGCCCTCAATTAAATCGCCAACGTGGTCGGCTTTATATGTATAATTTACTAACTCAGAAGGTAAAAATTCTTTAAAAAACAGTCTTGCCCAAATCTTTTGACTATCAAAACCCATATTTACCCTTTCTTTGAAAATTCTACTTGCCAAAGTATTTGTGTACACAGGTAGGTACTGTACTTGTGATTTGGTAAAAACATTTTCATGAAACCACCGATTGTCCATCATCCAATTATGCCATGATTCAGGCATAGAGTTACCAAAAATACTTTCACAACAAAGCGCATCACCCGACATGCCATTAAATAAAATTTCAATACCATTCTCTTTGCAATGTTTAGCAGTAACTTGTTTACTGTCATAATACAAAGATGTTGGGTTGGGTAGTTGATGAGCGGGACAATTCAATAAATTCTGGAATGGTAAAATTTGTCGGCTATCTAATAAAATAGTGTTTTGAACTTTGTTTTTATAAAGAGACTGAATATGGCGCTCTGTTCGAAATTCATATCTATCGCAAGAAAAGCCTATCAAAAAAGGTTCAATTCCATTTGCAATAAGCATACTGATTATGATGGATGAGTCAAGCCCGCCACTTAACTCTACACCAATTTTATACTTTTTTAATGGTTGTATAAATTTCTGTATTAGATCAAAAAGATTATAATTTGAATTGTGTACTTCAAGTGATTGAGTACATTTAAATGAAATGCCATCATATTGCCATTTAGAACGCGGAGGCACTGGATAAATATTTTTTAATACGGGTTTATAACTATCAGGACTTTGTATGTAACGAGCCGAGTTTATATAATGGTTGTCAAAACTTGATTTAGAAAGATCTTCTAAAGTAATTTTATTCCAAATATTTTCAGAAATAACATTTGAATCGGCATCAAAGTATAAGATTGCATTTGAATTATTGATAATTGATTTAAGCATTGCTAAAATGTTATTGCTAGGAGAGGTTTATACATTATCCATTCGCGATCTTGACGATCAGGCTGGATGCCATTTTCAATTATCCAAGCATGCATTATTCCTGTTGGCAATTGTGCACCAATAAATAAAGTGCCATTTTTTTTAAAACTTTTTGAGGTTTTAGCTGCAAGTAATGCCCTTTGCAGACATATTTTACCTTTCTTCTCTTGATGAATTTTAAGTTTAGCTATATGATCAAATGCTTCCAGTGTATTTTCAAATAGAGGCATTGATAATCTTGAATACAAACAGGACAGTAAAAATCTTTTATTCCCCAACCACGCAAGTTTATTATTATAGCTATTCAGTTTTTTCATGTTAAAATCTGATACGGATCCTTTAAAATTGCTTATTAAGGGTTTTAATTGATACGGATTATTGTTTAACCAAATATTTTTTTTTGTTTTAGAGCTTATTTTAGATCTTCCGACATCAGATTTACTGACAACCAAGTTGCCTGTGAAAGGAGATATGAAAAAGACTAAATTATCCAGCTTATATGGTAGTATTGTGAATTTCATAGTTAATCACAGGGATAGTTTATTTTGTAGCAAGATAATATCTTCATGTAAAGAAGACATTCTTTGGCTTTCTAGTATAACAAGTGTTTTTTCGATTAAGCTTTTGTATTGATTAATGCCGTATTTTTCGCTATATTTTTCAAACGATTTAATAAGAATTTCTGCCTTAAGCATGAAATTAAAATATTGAAATAATGAATTCCGCAACCCAAGTGGATATATCGAAATATGATTTTCGTTTTTGCTAAAATCCTCTATTGTGAAATGTAATTTATTTGTCTTATTGTTTTTAATTATTTTAGATATTTTATCAAATCCAATTTTCCAGTCCTTTGATATGGCTCTGCCTTCATCGCCAATGCACATATATAAAAACTTATTATTCAAAATGTCACTGAAATTAAAGTTATTAAATAATTCAACGAATTGAAATTTATCATATTCGAAATTTGGACTTATTGCAACGTATGCATCTAAAAGATCATTGTCTTTCAAGAATAAGTAGTTTACGAAACTGGCACCTAATGACCAACCAATAATTGCTTTAGTACGAAAATAACCAAATTCATTTTCTAGGCTTGGCAATAAATCAGTTTTAATATAGTGTATAAGTGCATCTGCTCCACCCAGATTATCTCCTCGTTTAAGAATGGTCTCATTTTCTTTGCATTCGGGTAAAAAATCATAGCCTCGCTTTAAGGGATTTGTTTTAATGCCAACAACTAATGGATCAAAAACACCAAAAGCAAGGAATGGTATATTACCCCGCACCAAATTCATTTTGGCCTCATCTTGGGCATCGAGTATTATTAATAGATCATTTAGTTTGTTATGCTCAGGCTTTACAATAATCTTTTCTCTCATTTAAGCTCTTTATTCTTTAAAAAAAGCAAGGGCAGAATTCTGCCCTTGCCGGATTTGTTTGGGCTTTAGTTGTCTTTCCACCAAACATTGCCGCTGTCTGTGCGACCGTTGCTGTAGTTACCGCGAATATTCTCGGAAGAAGAATATGTTTTGCTACGGAACACGCTTAAAATGAACTTTACCATTTTATCAGTAATAAGTGTTATTCCTCGTACTTATTAGGGGACTCGGATTACCCTTTGCAATTATAGCAAAAAAAATCAATTGCTCATAACGGTCCGCGGCTATGCCGAAGTTTGGGATTGGTGAACGAAATCTTTCACTTAACTAAGAAGTTACAAAGAAATCGAAAACTTTCAATTTGGCAAAATGCCCAAATTTTGGCTAGCCGCTGTTACAAGCAGTTTTCATTGGTTCTCATTTAGTTTTAATTTACTACAATATTTTATGTAAACTAATAGAACCTCAAGATTTGAGGTATAATTTGAATAGTTCACAATTTCATTTTTAAGCCTTTTCAAGTTTTCGAAATTATGAATACTACAATAATCAAATTGATATTTATTAATTTCATTTTTCATTTGATTTAACTTATCAATATATAATAATAATTTATCTTCTAAGTAATTTATAATAAATTGATTTGATTTTGAAATTAACTCTTTTTTAAGACCCATTTTGCCAAAAACGAAATCTGCAATTAACTGATAAATATATAAATATTCATTATCAAAAAATTCCTTTTTAAAATCTTTCAAAATCTTTTTATACGTATATATATTAACTGAAATAATAGACATTTCAATTTTATCTATAAAATACCTTAGTCTGAATTTAATGATCTTTTCATGATAAATATATAAGCAATCATTTTTGCTCTTATTTGAAATAGCATTATCAACAATTAATCTCAAACAATTGTTGCCATAAAATATTTCATTGTAAAATAGATTGTCAATTTCAAAATAATTATCAAAAATATCAGAAACATCAAATTCAATAAATAGATTGAAATTTAAATAGTATAAACAAATTTTATTAATATTAAATAACTCATTTTTTAAAGATTTGTTATTAGAATTACAATAATCAAAATGACGTAAGAATAAATAGTAATAAACTAACTGAGAAATATGTTCTAATGGCACCTTGTCTAATTTCAAACTAGTTTTAAAATCAATTATCTTATCATCAACTATACAATCAATTTTTGCTGAATTACAACTTTTTTGAGACAATCTGTGATTTATATTTATATGAGTATACAAATTAGTATTCGGAATTAACTTATCAAAATCAATATTTAAGTGGATTTTTCTAATATAATCTTGACATGCAGCCTTTTCAAACTCATTAATAATTCGATTTGAATAAACATTTTTGTTTAAATAATTATTTAGGTAATTGTTCAAATCAAATTTTTTATCATAGGAATCGTTTTTATATTTTTCTAAATTCAAATGAACACCATCGACTTTTTTAGCAATCTCTTGAACTCTAATATCAAAATTAACGCGATATGAAGTTTTATTCTTTTTCTCAAGAATATCCCTTATCGAATTATGTATTTCAGTACCTAGACTTTTAGAATGTTTTGATATACACTTATCAACATCTGATATTAGTCCAAAAGAGTGATTGTATTTAAGCGAATATTTATTTAATATTTCAAATAAGCGTTCTAATTCAGTTTGCATAATTTACTTGATTCTAATAATAAATTGCTTGTAACGTTTTGCAGCTATAAGAAGTTGGCGATTTCGAAGCACAAAACTGTCAACTTGCACGAAAGTTTGATTGAAAAACTGAACTTCATTTAACCACTGAACCGCCAATTTCTTATAGGTGCTGTTACCTGCTGGCCGACAACCTATAAAACTAAACGTAATTCTTCCGTCTTGAAATGGCACAGTTGTGAAGTCTGAAGCACTAATGATAATTTTTGTATCAATAGAATAGTCTTTATTCTCAACGAGGGTATATGGTGTTAAGAAAAGTTCATTCATAACACTCTCTATATTATATAGTGAAGAAACTTTTCATAAGCATCATTTATCGTTAACTACGATTAAGTATGTATAATTAGATGCAATTTTAACTTGTTCTGTTAGACTTTTACCATTCAAAGAATTTACAAGTGGTTGATTGATAGTAACTGGTAATAAATCCATCAAGCTTATGAGGTAGCTTACTTTTATTGCATAGCCTGCATTTTCAGCATAGGAGTGTTTTGCATTAATCACACCCAAAAGATTTCCATTTTTATCATACAATGGACCACCTGAATTGCCTGGCTGAACAGGTGCAGAAATTTGATACAATGAAATATCTCCTTTAAATCCTGTTTTAGAACTGATTATGCCATTTGTAAGCTTTACTTCTTCACCCATTGTTGTAGTTAATGGATAACCTAAAACAAAAACGTTTTCTCCTACGTCTGCAACTCCCTTTCTAAAATTGTAAGGTATCGTGCCAAGGGTGGTAAATCTACTGTCTTCAATTTTTATTATAGCTAAGTCATTTCTTTCATCAGAAACTACAACTTTAGCAGATAGTTTTCGAGTGAAATTCCCGTTAATGCCTTTTACTTCAATTGATTTAGCGTTTTCTATTACGTGACAATTAGTTACTATGTATCCATTTGAAGAAATTGCAAAGCCTGTACCTGATGATTTTTGACTGCCTGAAGATATTGAGCCATTGCCAGTGGGATACATTTTTAAATAACTATTTTCTTCACCTGCAACGACTGTTTTCAAAGTATTGCCGTCAAACAATATATATGCATCTGAATTTATAGATTTGTCTCCCATAAACCAATCACCTTTGAATACTCCTGTTGTTGCACTCGCTCGCAGAGTTGCTTTGACATCCCCAACTTTCCACCAGCTCATATAAGTTCCGCCATAGCTCAAATAAACAAGCTTATATGTTCCGCCATCCTTTATGCATCCTAATTTGTAACGTGATTTATCAAAAGGTTCATAAATTCCTACTACTCCATCATTTTGTTCATCTACTTTTTGTTTTAGTGTATATTCTGAAAGCCCTGTTTTTGGATGATTATCTGGATTAGTAAGAGTAAAATTATTAAAACCGTATCCGCGACAACCAGAATAAGAGCCTGCATCTATTAGAGAGAAGTCCGTTAAGCCAGGTGGAATTGCTCCGTTAAAAACAGAGGTAATACGGTAGGATAATTCGCCAGTTTTAACTTTATCCCAACCCCAATTATCATCACAGCTAACTCTTCGAATAGTACCATCGTTTTGTAATACGCCTAAATATTCTGCTTCGTAATTACCAGATTTGATTTTGGCATTATATGATGGTGTAACAGAATTCATTCTTCTCATATTTTTTGTTGGCACTTGCTGGATTTCAACGTAAGTAAAGCCTTTACTTCTATCAATCTTAACTTCGTACAAGGCACCAGTATAACCGTCAGACTGAACTTTACTTGTTCCATAAAAAGTAGTTGTCTGAGCATTTGTTGTTAAGAAGTTGAAAATTAACACTACAAATGTTAGTAGCGGAATTACTCTAATTAGGTTAAATAATTTACTCATAATAATATTTGAAAAGTTTGTAACTCTTTTTTGGCGTTGGTAAAAAATGATTCTTTTGGTTTTGCGAAGGGTCGGCTTGTGTGCAGGGCAAAACCAAATGTGCCATTTGTGCGGCTTGCAAAAATTGTTTTTAAAAAATGTGCGTTGGGAAAAAATAAAA
>CAXNGM010000077.1:0-8440 GCA_964201695.1 Bacteroidia bacterium
ACATTAGAAGCAGCTGTAATTGCAGCCAACCTTCAAGGCACATTATCTGGCCCAGGACCATTCACAGTTTTTGCACCAACTGACGCAGCTTTCGCAGCTTTACCTGCGGGAACTGTAGATGCATTACTAGCTGACATTCCTGCTTTAACGAACATTTTAACATATCATGCAGTTGGAGCTTCTGCATTGTCAACAAGTTTGACTAATGGTCAACTTGTTACAACTCTTCAGGGTCAAAAAGTTACGGTTACAATTAATAACGGAAATGTGTTTATTAATAACGCACAAGTAACTGTAGCCGATATCGTTGCTACAAACGGTGTTGTGCATGTTATTGATGCCGTTTTACTTCCTCCTACCGGAACAGTGGTAGATGTCATTGTTAACAGCCCAAATCATACAATACTTGAAGCAGCTGTCATTGCAGCTGGTCTTGCTGGAACATTGTCTGGAACTGGTCCATTCACGATTTTTGCTCCAACAGATGCTGCATTTGAGGCTTTACCTTCTGGAACTGTTGAAGCATTGTTAGCTGATATTCCTGCACTTACTAATATTTTGACTTACCACGCAGTTGCTGGTTCTGCTTTTTCTGCAGGATTGAACAACGGACAAATGATCATGACTGTTCAAGGTCAAGATGTTACGGTTACAATTGATAATGGTAACGTTTTCATCAACAATGCTCAAGTTACTGTTGCTGATATCGTTGCTACTAATGGTGTAGTTCACGTAATTGATGCTGTATTACTTCCTGAAGCACCTGTAAGCAATGGAACTGTTGTTGACATTATTGTTAACAGCCCTGAACATACAACTCTTGAAGCTGCAGTTATTGCTGCTGGTCTTGCAGGAACATTATCTGGAACAGGTCCATTCACTATATTTGCTCCAACGGATGCTGCTTTTGCGGCACTACCTGCTGGAACTATTGATGCATTATTAGCTGACATTCCTGCTTTAACAAATATTTTAACGTATCATGCTGTTGCCGGAACTGCTTTATCTTCAGATTTGAGCAATGGTCAAATGATTATGACCATTCAAGGTCAAGATGTTACGGTTACAATCGATAATGGAAACGTTTTCATCAACAATGCTCAAGTTACTGTTGCTGACATTATTGCAACTAATGGAGTTGTTCACGTAATTGATGCTGTATTACTTCCAGAACCAACTGTAAGTAATGGAACTGTTGTTGACATCATTGTTAACAGCCCAGAACATACAACGCTTGAAACGGCAGTTATTGCAGCGGGTCTTGCAGGAACATTATCAGGAACAGGTCCATTCACTGTATTTGCTCCAACAGATGCAGCATTTGCAGCAGTTCCAACTGCTACTTTAAATGCTTTATTGGCAGATCCTAGTGGATTACTAACTGATGTTTTATTACACCACGTTGTTGGGGCAGCTGCATTTTCAGGTGATTTATCAAATGGTCAACAAGTTACTACACTTTTTGGTGATAATGTTTTAGTTACAATCGCTGGTGGTACTGTTTCAATTGACAATGCAACAGTAATTGTAGCAGATATCGAAGCTACAAATGGAGTTGTTCATGTAATTGATGCTGTTTTAGTTCCTTTAACTTTAGTATTAGACAATATCAATAATTCTACAATTGGAGTTTATCCAAATCCAGTTTCTGATTTACTTCGTTTCAACTTAGGGCAAACATCTAAGAATGCTACTTACCAAGTTTACAATCAAACTGGTGCGTTAGTTCTTTCTGGCAAATTCAATTCAACCTCTACTTCTATTTCAGTTGAAGATTTACAATCAGGATTATACACTGTAAGTGTTTTAGAAAATAACAAAATGAGTTCTATTCGTTTTGTGAAAAAGTAAATTCAAATCACAAACCACCAATTAAGAGCTGCTCCAAAAGAGCAGCTTTTTTTTTGCAGTATGACCAATCAATAAAATTCGTTGATTGTAATTTAAAACAATCGCTTGTTGTACTTTTGCTGCAATGGAAGAAATTCATCGGGAAGAGTGGTTCAAGGAGTGGTTCAATTCTCCTTATTATCATTTGCTTTATGCGAATAGAGATGCACAAGAAGCAACATTCTTTTTGGATCACCTGATCTCATACCTTAATCCTAAAAAAGATTCGTTCATGCTCGACCTTGCTTGTGGACGAGGGCGGCATTCCGTTTATCTTCATAGCAAAGGGTTTGATGTAACAGGCGTAGATCTTTCTGAAGAAAACATCCGATTTGCTTGTAAACAGGAACAAATTGACTTGCAATTTTTCGAACATGACATGCGTCAATTACTTGCAACCAATGCGTTCGATTACATTTTCAATTTATTTACAAGCTTTGGATATTTCGATCACGATTCAGACAATTTGCGTGTGGTTAGAAATGTCGCGCAATCGCTTCGTAAAGAAGGAATACTCATTCTTGATTTTTTGAATGTGGAGAAAATTCGATCGAAGGGATTTGTTGATGAAGAAAAAAATATTGATGGAATTCGCTTTCATATTCACCGAGAAATTATTGGTAAGAAAGTAGTCAAATCGATCTCTTTCAATGATCAGAATCATGATTATTTGTTTGAAGAGAAAGTTATGTTGTTAACACAAAAAGATTTCGAAAACTATTTCAAGATATGCGGACTTGAGATTAAAGCTGTATTTGGAAATTATCAATTGGATCCTTTTAGCCTTCTTGAATCGGATCGTTTAATTTATTGCGTTCAAAAACCATGAGCATTCTATTGAAAATCGCCATTCTCATTGGCTCAGTTCTTTTGTGCGGTGGAGTGGTTTTGATATTCCAAATTCGTAGCAGCAAATCCATCAAGTTATTGCTTTCTTATAGCGGTGCATTTATTTTGGCCCTCTGTGTCTTTCATCTATTGCCTGAGGTTTATGAAGGCATTTCCAATCCCATTTTAAGCGGTTGCCTCATTTTAGGTGGCTTCCTGATTCAGTTGCTCCTCGATTATATTTCTGGAGGAATTGAACATGGACACATCCATCTTCCCGAAGAGAGTAAATCACATCAGCATAACCACGAACATCACAACCATAATCACTCACACGATTATCATCCCGTTATGAAATCGCCTTGGTTATTGATGACCGGTTTGTGTATTCATGCGTTGATAGAAGGAATTCCACTACTTTATGGCAAAACAGGAGATGAGCTTTTCATGGCCATCATTTTTCATAACATTCCAATATCTGTTATGCTCATGACATTGTTTTTAATGTCAGGCCAAAGCGCACTAAAAAGCATGCTGGCATTATTCATCTTTTCACTCATGACTCCCATCGGCGCCTTGCTTACGTCATACATTTTTCCATCCGCATTAGACATAAACGGACTATTTGGATTTGGCGCACTGGCTGTTGTTATTGGTATTTTCTTGCACATCAGTACAACCATCTTATTCGAAAACGACGAGCATCACCGATTCAATATCATTAAACTCATTACGATTCTTGTAGGTTTTGCAAGTGCTTTTTTAATTGGATAAACATTTCTAATAAAATCGTGTTTCCTCTGTTTGGAATGATTAATTTTGCTTTTTAATTTAAACTCAAATCTAATAATATACAATGTCAGTACTTGTTGGTAAACTTGCACCTGCCTTTACAGCTAGGGCAGTCGTAAATGGTGGAGAATTCGTTAATGAATTTTCACTTGAACAATATCTTGGAAACAAACATGTGGTCTTATTCTTTTATCCAAAAGATTTCACGTTTGTTTGTCCTACAGAACTTCATGCATTTCAAGAAAAACTTGCCGAATTCGAGGCGCGCAATGTTGCAGTAGTAGCATGTTCTACCGATACAGAGCGATCGCACTGGGGTTGGCTTCAAGTTCCGAAAGCAAAAGGTGGAATTGAAGGAATCAAATACCCACTTATTGCAGATACTGCTAAAACAATCACCATGAATTTTGGAGTATTGAATGGCGATTATGATTTCAACGAAGATGGTGAAATGATAGCGACAGGTCCAATGACTGCATTCCGTGGATTGTTTTTAATTGATAAAGACGGAATTGTTCGTCATCAAATTGTGAATGATGGGCCACTTGGTCGCAATGTTGATGAAGCTCTTCGTATGGTAGATGCACTTCAGTTTTTTGAGGAAAACGGTGAGGTTTGTCCTGCAAACTGGAGAAAAGGAGATGCTACATTAAAAGAAAATCATGAAAGTGTTGCTAACTATTTAGCAAATCACTAATAGGATTTTATAAAAAAAATCCCTGCCAATGTGCGGGGATTTTTTGTTTTATGCCCATTTGAATGAAAGGGTATTGTAGTTTTGCACAAACATCCGTCTGAGTATTTTCAGCAAAAAAAAATAAAGCGTGGCCGATTCGAATTTTGTTGATTATGTAAAAATCTGTTGCCGCTCCGGAAAAGGAGGCGGTGGATCTATTCACTTGCACCGCGATAGAAATACTGCGAAAGGTGGCCCCGATGGTGGCGATGGCGGACGAGGCGGACATATCATTTTACGCGGTAGCTCCAACGTTTGGACGCTGATTCACTTGAAATATAGAAAGCATGTCATTGCTGAACCTGGCGGCAAGGGAAGTAGCGCCTTGAAACATGGAAAAGATGGAGACGACATTATTTTGGAAGTGCCTTTAGGAACCGTTGCACGTGATGCAGAGACCGGAGAAGTGCATTTCGAAATTACGGAAGAAGGTGAAGAACGCATTTTGGTTAAAGGCGGAAGAGGCGGATTGGGGAACTTCCATTTCAAATCACCCACCTTGCAAACTCCTCGTTTTGCTCAACCTGGCGAAGACGGTGAAGAATTATGGAAAGTTTTAGAATTGAAAGTGCTTGCCGATGTTGGCTTGGTTGGATTCCCCAATGCAGGAAAATCGACATTGCTATCGAAAGTTTCGGCTGCCAAACCTGAAATTGCCAATTATCCTTTCACCACCCTTGTTCCCAATTTAGGAATTGTGGCTTACCGCGATTATAAATCGTTTGTGATGGCCGATATTCCTGGAATCATTGAAGGGGCTAGCGAGGGAAAAGGCTTGGGACTTCGGTTTCTGCGACATATCGAACGAAATTCGGTTTTACTATTTCTAGTTCCCGCCGATGCTGATAACATTAAACATGAGTTTGAAGTCTTGCTTAACGAATTACAAGAATTCAACCCTGAACTACTTGACAAAGAGCGTCTTTTAGCCATTAGTAAAAGTGATTTATTGGATGATGAATTGAAAGAAGCTTTAAAAGCCGAACTACCCGAGAATGTTCCTTATGTATTTATGTCATCGCATACAGGTGTTGGCTTGGTTGAATTAAAAGACATGATTTGGAAATCGCTCAATAAATAGGCATGCAGGTTATTGGAGCGGACTATGAATTATTTTCAGCTATCAACGGATTTCATTCGGTTCCGCTTGACAGTTTTATGGAAACAATTAGTTCGCGGGTAACAGCCATTCCAATGTATGTGTTGATTGCCCTGTTTCTATTTAAAAAATACAGAAATCAATTTTGGTGGATTTTGGGTGCCATTATTATGCTCATCTTAATAAGCGATCAAGTTTCAGTAGCCGTTAAATTTACTGTAGAGCGTCTACGCCCTTGCCACGATCATTTTTTTAGCAACACTATTCATTTAGTAAACAATAAATGTGGAGGGCAATTCGGTTTTTATTCTTCCCATGCAAGTAACACAGCTGCTCTTAGCATTTTTTTGATGCAATTCACACGAAATAAAATTGTGCATTTTACACTTTTCGCTTGGATATTTTTGGTTGGATACAGCCGAATTTATTTGGGCGCTCATTTTCCAAGTGATGTTTTAGTGGGCTGGATTGCCGGTGGATTTTTCGGTTGGACTATCGCCTTCTTTTCCTTAAAATATTTACCCATTCAACAATCCAAATAAAACATGAACCTCAATAATTTCTTGTGGGTGTTTTTGGGAGGCGGATTGGGTTCTTCAATTCGGTTTCTGTTTTCACAATGGATAATAAAATCGGATCAGAATGTAATTCCATTGGCAACTTTATTGGCAAATGTGCTGGCATGTATAATTATGGCGCTGACATTTCGCTTCCTCTCTCCCCTTTCTGAATCCGCACGCTTGTTTTTATTTGTTGGATTTTGCGGTGGATTAAGCACATTCTCTACCTTCAGTTTGGAAACCATTTCCATGATAAAATGCGGGCAATTGAACTGGGCTATGGGCAATATTTTGCTGAATGTGATTTTCTGTTTAGGTATTTTATTTTTCACGTTTCGCAAATAATTTATACATGCTGCAGCGTTTTCTTAATCTGAGTATGTTGATTTTGCTGATTCTTACGGGACTTCTAATTTATGCCTGTAGAAACATCGAATTCGATTACAACTTCGAACACTTTTTTCCGGTAGAAAGTGATGATGCAGCATACTACTATAAATACAGAGATCAGTTTGAGTCGGACAATGCCTTTTTCCTGATTGGAGTTGAACATTCAACGAGTGTTTTCGACAGCACGTTTCTTAATGAAATTGAGCATTTAAGGACAGATTTAAAATCGCTCAATTATGTAATTTCAGCTAGCGCTATCACGAATATCAAGACACCAATAATCAATTCATTTGGCATTGTTGAAATCCCCTTGGTTGATTTAAAGCATCCTGAAAATTTACACGCAGACTCAAGCAGAATTTTCAGCATACCAACTTATCAAGAAAATCTAATTTCAGCTAACGGCAAGAACCTTACTATTTTCATTCGACACCAAGATTTATTGCCTAAACCATCTGCCGATAGCTTATTAAAATCTGTACAACTACGATTAAAAAACTTCCCATACAAAACACATATCACAGGAAAATTGCTTTCCGAAAGCACCTATCTCCATAAGACTCAAATGGAATTACTGCTTTTTATGTCTGTTTCTTTTGTATTGGTGACTTTCTTTTTATGGCTTACATTCCGAAATTTCTGGGGCGTAATTGTTCCCCTTTCCGTGGTTGTACTTTCCATCATCTGGACTATCGGTATTATGGCCGCTACCGGAAAATCGATCGATATCATGATTATTCTGATGCCTTGCATTTTGTTTGTGGTGGGCATGTCGGATGTGATTCATATTTCAAGTCAGTTTTACGAGAAAATTGAAGCCGGATTTAACAAATTGGATGCTATCAAGATTGCATTAAAAGAAGTTGGGTTTGCAACATTTTTAACCTGCATAAGTACCGCAGTCGCATTCTTGACATTGAATACAACGTCAATTCAACCCATTCGAGATTTCGGGACCTATACGGCTATTGGCGTTGTGATTGCTTATGTATTCTCCATGACATTGCTCCCATTTATTCTGTTGCGCGTAAAAAATCCAGATCGTTTTCGGGTGCATGCATCCCAAGTAAAATGGGATAAAGGATTACGAAAATTACTTCGTTTCGTTTTTAAAAATCCACGGGCAATTTTGATTGGAGCTACCTGTATATTGGCTATTTCTGTAATTGGCATTTCATTTATCGAAGTCAATAATTCCGTTTTAGATGATTTGGATGAACAAGATCCGATTAAGAAAGATTTTGCCTTTTTCGACAAACATTTTGCTGGAGTTCGTGGATTTGAATTGTCGATAAAAACTGCAGACAAAAACGGTACAATCCTTCATTGGGAATCGATAAAGGAAATTAATAAACTGGAGATTTTCATAGCAAATAAATACGAAGTTGGAGCTATCCTTTCTCCTACAGGAATTATAAAAGGGTTCAATCAGGCAATACATGAAGGCGATCCAACTTTTTACAGAATTCCTGATAATGAGCAAGATTATGAATTGCTTGTTCGGAAACTGAAGCCTTTTCTTGGTAAAAAAGAAGTGCGATTAATTTTGGCACGTAATGGTAATTTTGGAAGAATAACTGGCCGAATCAAAGATAATGGAAGCAAAGCCGTTGGAGTTAAAAACAAACTTTTAAACGATTATATTCAGCAATCCAACTTTAAACACATTCGAACACGCGTTACGGGATCATCTGATTTAATTGATAAAAGCAATACCTATTTAACCGAAAACATGTTGATGGGCTTGAGTTTAGACATCGCTGTATTGATGCTGATTATAGGACTCATTTTCCGATCATGGCGAATGATGTTGCTTTCGGTTTTGCCAAACATTTTACCACTTTGCATGATTGGCGGATTGATGGGATGGGCAGGCGTCGAGATGAAAGTGACAATTTCGATAATCTTTTCCATAGCTTTTGGAATTGCGGTCGACGATACATTGCATCTATTGAGTCGATTAAAAGTGGAGCTTTCCAAAGGCAGTAATTTACCCATGGCTATTCGTGTAACTTATTTTTCTACCGGCAAAGCCATGATTTTAACTGCCATGGTCATTGCAGCTGGTTTTGCCACGTTAATGCTGAGTGATTTCAAAAGCACTTTTTATGTTGGGATGATGATTTCACTCACCTTAATTTTTGC
>CAXNGM010000078.1:0-8413 GCA_964201695.1 Bacteroidia bacterium
AATTTTGAACCACTAAACGATGACCTTGCTCCATAAGTATATCCTTTTTTCTCACGAAGAGTTAAATTGATACGACTATTGAAATTCCCCCCAAGAGTGTAATTCATTACTCCAGCTCTGTAAAATTCTCCATCCGAATCATAAGGCAATGCCATGTAACCAATACGGATTTCAGATTGAGGTGCTTTGTCTTTATTTATAAAATAGATGGTGGTAGCAGCAGCTTCAGGAAATGCAGGATGTGTGATTTCAGTAGGCGAATTTTGAGATTTCCAATTGCTTAAAAATGGAACTGCTTTAGCTAAATCTGCCTGGTTAATTTTTCCAACGGAAACCAATTTGGCTTTTGTAGGAATAATATTGGCTGCATAATAATCTTTAATATCTTGAAGTGTTATAGCTTCCAACGTTTTCTTCGAGCCAACAACTGGAACACCAAAAATATGATTACCATACAATAATTTCGAATACGCATTGTCTGCAATAGTTGCTGCACGTGTTGCATTGTTTTCGATTGCAGCAATATTTTGAGACTTTGCTGTATTGAATTCCTCTTCGTCAAACTTTGGATGGAAAAGCTTTTCTTCCAATAATTCCAATGTGCGATTGAGATTTTTCTTCAAAGCGAATACATTTATATACATTTTCTCACGGTCAGAAGAAATACTGATTTCTGAACCTAATTTCTCAAGTTCTGATGTAATTTCTTCCGAAGAATATTTCATTGTAGACTCATTCATCAAATCGGTTAGCATATTGGCAATACCAGCTTTTGCTGGATTTTCAGCCGCATGACCTGCGGGGAACGAAATCAACATGGAAACAATAGGAAGGTCATTGTCTTCAGTTCCTATAACTTGAAGTCCATTAGCGAGAGTTTCTTTCCAGAATTCAGGCAGTTTAATCACTGGATTTGCTCCAGCAGCAGGACGTTTGCTGCGATCGAAATTGTCTTTCGCTTTGTTGTATGATAAGTTTTTATACTCAGAGCCCTCAATAGCTTCGGTTGCACGTTTAGGTGTATAGTTATCAGCTTTGGCAATTTGGTCTATTTGTCCTTTGGGAACAACGCTCATAATTACAGACGCTTTGCCTTTGATGTAAGTATTATAAACACGCATAACATCTTCTTTTTTCAAATTTTGAAGTTCAGCCAATTCAGTTTTGATGTAATTCGGATTTCCTCTAAAAGTTTGATAAGAAGCAAGTTTAGAAGCTTTACCACTTACACTTTCAAGTTCTTGAATCATGCCAGCTTCACGCACATTTTTTATGCGTTGAAGATCTTCATCAGTTACACCGCGTTTTTCAAATTCAACAAATGCATCGCGTATGATCTTTTCCATATCGGCTAATGTTTTGCCTGGAAATGGCAATACATTCACTACAAACGTACCCGACAATTCACTTGCGGGATTGTAAGCACGAGCTTGCACAGCAAGATTATTCTTTATGAGGTTTTGATAAAGGATGGATGTTTTATCTCCACCAATCAATTCTGCCAAAAGATCCAATGGTAATTCATCCGCATGTCCTGAATGAATTCCTGGCCAGGTCATTTGAATCATTGGGAAACGAACATTGTCTTCCATCGAAATATAACGATCTTGATCCAATGTCACAGGCATTTTCGGCATTACTTTTACTTCGGGTCCGCGAGGAATACTTCCGAAATATTTCATCGCCAATCGTGTAACTTCAGCCGGATCGACATTCCCAGCAACAGTTAATACTGCGTTATTGGGTCCATACCAACGAAGGAAAAAACGTTTCAAGTCTTCTACAGAAACCCCATCCAAATCTTTCAAATATCCAATAGTCGGCCATGAATAAGGATGTCCGAATGGATGTAAAGCTTCATTGGTGCGTTCTCCAACCAATCCATACGGACGGTTATCGTAATTTTGACCACGCTCATTTTTAACAGTAGATCGCTGAATTTCAAATTTTTGTTGAGTTACAGCATCCAGTAAAAAGCCCATGCGATCTGCCTCAAGCCATAAAGCAGTTTCGAGTTGATTGCTTGGAACCGTTTCAAAATAATTGGTACGATCGATGTTTGTTGTACCATTTAACGTTCCGCCCGATTCTGTCACAATGGCGAAATGCTGCTCATCTGCAACGTTATCTGATCCTTGAAACATCATGTGTTCAAAGAAATGTGCAAATCCTGAACGACCTATTTCTTCACGTGCCGAACCAACATGATACGTAACATCCACATGAACTACGGGATCACTTTTGTCGACGTGAATAAGTAAAGTCATGCCATTATCTAGCAAGTATTTTTCATAAGGAATGACGATTTCGTCTCCTTTTTTTTCAACCTTCTCAATAAGTTTTTGAGCAGTTGCAGAATTCAGGGAAATAAACCCAACAGCAAGTGATAGGATTAGCGAATGTTTTGACATGGATAAAATTTAGATTGCAATTTTAAGTAAAATTTGACCTTAAATTGGTATTTGCTTTATATAAAATGGCAGTAGTAAATTCATTCTCTTAAAAAGCATACATTTGTGTGCATTTTGGTTTGTCCCTATGGGATGATTAAAAGGGAATCCTGTGAAAATCAGGAACAGTTCCCGCTGCTGTAATCCTCATTTTAAAAGCAACAGCTTAAAGCCACTGTTTATTCGGGAAGGCGCTGTTTGCGAGGGAAGTCAGAAGACCTGCCAATTCGCAATGTTCCATGCTTTCGGGAAGAAAGGCAATGAACAGGAAAGGCCAATTTATTGGTTTTTGATGTTTGCTTATTGGCATTCATCAGCCCTGTTTTTCTTTTTCTCATAAGCAGATTTATTGAAAAACGATGCGGCAACTTTTAATCATAGTATTCTTTTTCGGGTGTTTTGCGGAGGATATCTCTGCTCAAAAAACCATGATGGATTCTGTGCATCAAATTAATCTATTTGAAGTTTCCGATAATCGACTATTCTCCTCAAATCCGGGATTAAATAAAACTATTTTTTCTAATCAATTGGTATCTAAATCAGCTCAATCACTAACCGATGTGCTTAGTAGAAATTCCGCTGTTTTTATTCGTCAGTATAGCCCCGGAATGCTTGCCTCGCCATCAATTCGGGGCACAGGCGCCGCACACACTGCATTGGTTTGGAATGGACTAAATCTTCAAAGTTGCATGAATGGCCAACTAGATCTGAGTTTGGTTCCCGCCTCACTTTTCGACAATTTCACTTTGCAGACTGGAGCCGGTTCTGCCTCTTGGGGAACGGGTGCCATAGGAGGTATTATTTTCCTTCAAACAACAAATCAAACAGAAAATCATATTCGTTTTTCTCAACATTCCGGAAGTTGGGGTTTTCGACAAAGCGCATTGGATATCGCATTTCGTAAAAAACGATTTTCTTCTTCAACCAAAGTCTTCAATACTCAGGTTGAAAACAATTTTAAATTCATGAATACTGCTGTTTATGGAAATCCTGAACAACGGCAGATCAATGCAAGTCAGCAAATGCAAGGTCTATTGCAAGACCTGTATTTTAAAACGAGTAAAACATCGCAATTGCATTTGGCTTTTTGGGGGCAGAAAACAAATCGGAAAATCCCACCGATAGCACTCAATCCAATTTCTGTTGCATATCAAATGGATGAATCATTAAGAACGATGGCATCTTGGGAAAAAACGATGCACAATTGGTCTGCATTAATTCGAGGTGGATTTATCACCGAAAAAATTCAGTTTGTCGATTCATTGAGTCAAATAAATGCCATAAATAATGCACAAACATCTATAGCAGAAGCGGAAGTTTCGAGGAGTTTGTTCCAAGGTAAATCGCGCGTGCAAGTGGGTGTCAATTCAACAAATGCAAGGGCGATATCTCCTGGCTTTGGAAATACGTGGATGAACCAAAAACGAACATCGCTCTTCGGTTCACTTCGCTCTCATTTTGGGAAGTTTGAAACACTAATCCAGTTGCGCCAAGAGTGGTTTCAATCGAAAAACATCCCGTTTATCCCTTCCGTTTCGGGTTGTTTTTCTCTTAATAAAAATTGGAAATTCCGAGGTCAAGCGGCTAAAAGCTATCGACTTCCAACCTTAAACGATTTGTATTGGCAACCAGGAGGGAATATTAATTTACAACCAGAGTTCGGAAATACCTACGAATTGGGAATAGATTTTCAAGCCAAGGACAGTCAATACGATCTTCAAATTCATTCGGGTTTATTTTCCAATCGCGTAAAAAACTGGATTGTTTGGATTCCTGGAAACGGATACTGGAAGCCAGAAAATGTTCAACAAGTGAAAAGTGAGGGAATTGAGTTGTCTGTAAATTTAAGTATCCGAGAAGGGAAAAAATGCAAGTATCGCATTGCATCATCGACACAAATTCTAAACGCACTTGTTGAGAAATCTTCCTCATACTCTAATTTTCAAAGTGGACGTCAACTTGTGTATGTTCCACATTTTACTTGGAATTGGAATTTGTCTGCTTCTATAAATCAAAGTACTATTGAGCTGGGTGCAACCTATACAGGTATTCGATTTGTTTCTAGTGATAACTCCACGTTTTTACCCGGCTTCTTTTTGCTCAATGCGAGCTTTTCTCAAGAATTGAATTTCTTGAAACACGAAGCATCCTTTTACATTCAAATAAACAATATCCTGAATACCAATTACCAAGTAATTGCTTGGCGACCAATGCCCTTGAGGTCGTTTATGATGGGGCTAAATTTTACATTTAAAAATTCAAAATCATGAAATTAATTTACATTTCGCTAGTTTCTTTCTTTTTTTCCATTCACTCATTTTCACAAACAACTATTGATTTTGAAGAGCTAATACTTCCAAATGAGAGTTGGTGGGTTGGTGCAGGTGGAACAGAAAACGGATTTCTTAGTAATAATGCTTTTTTTCCAACTTATTACGATACTGCTTTTGGTGGATATTGGGGAAGTGGCTTTGCATATTCTAACACGACCGATTCAATAACATCGGGATACCTTAATATGTATTCTTCCAAAGCGGGTTCGGGGCACATGGAATCATCTAATTATGCTGTAAATTATGATGATGGGTACTTTCTACCCGGACCTATCAACGACCCAACGAAATTTGAAATGCTAGAGATATATATCTCCAACAACACGTTTGCATTCAATTCTATGCGCGATGGTGATGACTATGCAAAGAAATTTGGTGGTGTTACGGGAAATGACCCCGATTTTTTCTCCGTTACTTTTGATGGCTTCCTAAATGGACAATCTGTTGGAAGTCAGGTTGTTTTTTATCTCGCCGATTTCCGATTTGCGGATAACACCTTGGATTATATTGTGCGCGATTGGACACGTGCCGATTTAACAGCATTAGGAACTGTCGATTCAGTTGCCTTTAGTTTCGAATCGTCTGATATTGGCGATTTCGGAATTAATACGCCCTTGTATTTTTGCATGGACGATTTGAAAATGAATGCGGTGCCAGATGGTCTAAGCGATTTTGAGGCAAGTAATTTTGCAATTTTCCCGAATCCAGCATCTGATTTTATTCAACTCACAGCCCCTCAAAATTCTATTTCCCAAATTGATCTGTATACTTTAACTGGTCAATTTATTCGCTCGTATTCCAATGTCAATGAACCTATAATGATTGCTGATTTGCCAATAGGAATGTATTTCATCAGATTTCAAAATGCTAACACCAGTTATTCACGTAAGTTTGTCATTGAACGATAATGCGCATTTTATTCATTCTCACTTTATTTATGCCTTCAGTTTTGATGGCTCAATTTGATCCTCCAGCAGGACAGATTGGTTCTCATGCAATACATGTGAGTAGTTCGCAGTTTGTTGCATGGGCGAAATCGGCAGAAATAGTTAGAGGACCTCAGGAAATTGGGAATGATACGCTTGGTTTGGTTACTTCGGGAATTGATTCATTTGCCTTATTGAAAGCTGGTGAAAATCCTTGCGTGAGTTTGGGTGACGGAGGTTCCGCTACTTTACAATTCGAATACAGCATTCGTAATGGAGAAGGACCCGATTTCGCCGTTTTTGAAAATAGTTTCGATGGTTTGTTTTTGGAACTCGCCTTTGCTGAAGTCAGTTCGGATGGTTTCAATTATATACGTTTTCCTGCCACATCCTTCACAGATACTGCCATTCAGATAACGGCATTTAGTTACTTAGAAGCGAAACTGTTGAATAATTTGGCTGGAAAACATGCCATGTTGTATGGTACGCCTTTCGACTTAGAAGAACTTCGCGATACACCGGGATTAGATATCAATGCCATAAGCCACATTCGTTTAGTAGATGTAGTTGGCAGTATTAATCCACAATTCTGCTCCCGCGATGCAGAAGGAAGAATAATCAATGATCCATTTCCAACTCCGTTCCCTTCATCGGGTTTTGATTTAGATGCAGTTGGAGTTATTCATGATAATAATCCGATTGGAATTATCTCTTTAGATAACTATAGAAATTTCAGCATTTTTCCACAACCTGCATCGGGAACGGCTTATTTTTCTAATCCAGATTTTCATGATAAAAAGGTGAATTCGTATATTCTAACTTTGGATGGTAAGAAATGCGCATCGTTTTCCGGGGTGTTCAATTCATTGGGTGTTTGGAGTGTAGATGTATCCAATTTTAATTCTGGTTGTTATATCGCTTTCATAGATGTTGATGGAAAGAAATATCATAGTAAACTTATCGTTCAATGAAGGTTAACCAGTTAATTATTTTTCTACTGCTATTCATTTTTGCTGGATGCAAAAAAGACGAGGTTACTCCAGACCCAATCGAAGTTGCACCAGTTAATTCAACAGCCTTAATCATAAATGAAGGGAATTTTCAGTGGGGGAATGCGTCTTTAACGCGTATCAACTTAACTACATCAGAAATCAATCAGGATGTGTTTTTTCAAGCGAACCAACGTCCATTGGGAGATGTGTTTCAGTCGATGTTTTTGGTAGGGGATGATTTATGGCTTCTTGTAAATAATTCGCAGAAGATAGAGCGCGTTAATAAATCTACTTTTATAGCAAAACCGCCAATTACAGGTTTGCAATCGCCGCGTTATATGCTTCAGTTTGCAAACACAGTATACATCACCGATTTATATGCGAACCAAATTCATAGAGTCAATGCTTCAACTGGGGAGGCGCTTCCCGCAATTTCATTTCCAGGATGGAGCGAAGGAATCATACTAGATTCAAACAATAAAATGTGGGTAAGCAACGCTACTCGTGGAAAAGTAATGAAGATAGATCCGACTTCAAATCAAATCATCGATTCTATAGCAGTCGGTGATATGCCTCGCGATTTAAAACTCGATAACCAAGGAAATATTTGGGTGTTATGCGAAGGAAAAACTTTTCCCAATGAATCTGCGGGAAGTCTTTGGTGTTTCAATCCAAGCACTCATGCCATTGTTCAATCTTTTCAATTCAGCTCAAACGCACATCCTTCTCGATTGATTTCTATCCCAGAAAATGGCGAGCTGTTGTTCCTGAAAAATGGAGTATGTAAAATCAATACAAGTGATTCTGTTCTTAATGAAGTTCCATTTATTGCTCAAGGTTCGAGATTGTTTTATGGCTTAGGATACAATGCGATCGATTCAACAATTTGGGTAAGCGATGCAAAAGATTATCAGCAATCGGGCGATGCATTGGTTTATAAAGCAAACGATGGCGCATTTCTTAAATCATATTCAGTTGGAATCATACCAAGCTCTTTTTATTTTTACTGATAAATAAATGACCTTGAAGAAAATCTGGAATCCCCTTTATATTGGTATAATTTCCTATTTCTGTTTAGTATTTCCTGCGGTTATATTGTGGGGAATAAACTTCCGGAAGTTGGGAAGACCCGAACTGACAAAACCTACATTCATAATTGGATTTACCCTTTTTGCATTGCTTGTTTCGGGATGGGTTCTTCTACCTGATTCTTGGGATTGGATTTTGGAAGCTTTTCATATTACCATTTCTATTTGGGGCGCCGCTTTTCAATACCATTACTACAGAGATGTTGTTGAGAATGATGATGAAGAATATCAAATTGAAAGTTTGATGAAACCCGCATTGCTTTCAATCATCTTTGTTCTTCTCATTATTTCAATGGTAATTGGTTGGGGATGGATTCAACAGCGTGAAATCGAAAAACAACTTCAAGTTGCGCGCGATTTATATGATACCGGGAATTATCCAGGTTCCGTCTCCATATTAAAAGAGATCATTCAGCAAGATAAAATGGAACGCACGGCGTATGTAAATTTATCGATCACATACGAAACCATGGGAAAGCCCGATTCAGCGCGTATTACTTTAGAAGATTGGCTAAAACAAATGCCCGAGGATTCTGAAATGAAGGAACGGGTGTATCAAATGCGCTATCAGAAAGATGGCAATTGATAACTCTTCAAAAAGACACGACTTTTCTCCATGTCTTC
>CAXNGM010000079.1:0-8381 GCA_964201695.1 Bacteroidia bacterium
CAATTACAATCCCGAGATTTATCGGTTTATTTTTAGTTACGGGTTCCAATAAAACCACTTTACATGCTTGCTCATTTTCAAGAACATTCATTTTTTCTTTGGTTAAATTCCAAACGGGTTCACCTTTTCGAGTTTCGGCTTTAAACAAGACTGAAACCTCTGGAAAATTAGCTGGTGCTATTTTTAGTATGGTTAAATCGGCAGTGTCTTTACTGCTTAATTTACCTTTTACTTTGTCTTGTTGACCATAACAAACAGTCGAAATCAAGAGTAACGCAAATAAACTGTTCTTAATTTTCATATTTAAATAGTAAGGATTATGAATGATGATTAAATTATTTATTTCCAATAAAACAAACCCTGACCATTGACCAGTGCATAATTAATTTCAACAATGATGTCATTCCCTCTAATTAACCAACCTGTATCCGTTTTTAAATACCCTTTTTCATTATAATTATTTATAATCTTATCTGTTGCGTCTTTAGAATTTGTAACAATTAACGTTGATGTGCAGATGCTATCTTCCCTCAAATAATAATACACTTCTATGAATTCATCAATTTTGAATAATATATATGCATTCCCTTTTTCTCCATAGAGAAATTCAATATCCTCTCCTTGAAATTCGTCTAAAATGTTTTGCGCCTTGTATCCAATTCTTGCTTGTGCATTTACCGTCATTGAAAGTAAACAGACCGCAATTAAAATGAATGTTTTCATAATTTAATACCATAAAAAATAATTTGTACCGTCTTTTTCTACTTGATGAGCTATTTTGTATATGATGCCATTTTTTCTTGATAGCCATCCATCATTAGTTTTTAAATAACCTCTAGTTTCATATGTATCAAAAAGTAAATCAGTCATTTCTTGATTAAATGTTTGAATTAATACTCTATCACATATACTATCTTTATCAAAGAAATATTGGATAATCAAATTATCATTAAAATAATAAACTAAATACATTTCATCTTTTGTTCCAATGTATTCAATATCTTGTTCTTCAAATTCAAAAAATATATCTTCTGCTTTACTTCCAATTCTTGCTTGTGCATTTACCATCAATGAAAGTAAACAGGCACTAATTAAAATTAAGTTCTTCATAATTTAATACCAAACAAATAAATTCCTATTGTTTATTTCTACAATATGTAATATTCTAGAAATAATACCATTATTTCTGGGTAACCAACCATCTTTAATTCTAAGATATCCTCTAGCATCATAAGTATTAATAATAAAATCAGTCATTTCTTCTGTAAATGCTTGTATTAATATTCTATTGCATATACTATCTTCATCAAAATAATATTGTATAACTAAATCATCATTAAAAAAATAAAATAGATAAAATGATTTTTTGTCTTTTTCATATTCAATACCTTGATTTTTAAATTCTTCATAAATGTCTTTTGATTTAGCACCAAGTCTTGCTTGTGAATTTGCTGATATTGTAATCATTAATGCAGTAATAACAAATAAATACTTCATTATATAAAGTTTAATTGGTTATAAAAAAGTATGACTAAATCGAAACAGGCATTTTTCTATCCGTTTCTAAATTCAAAACGACATTATTTTAACATTATTTCAGAGTTTAAAAAATAATTTAACATATTTTAACATTTATCAATAACAGTCGCATTGATAATCGATAATGTATTTCTGGAATCGTTCGCCGTAAGTAGTTGTAAGACTATAAAACCCTGAAAAATATTCCCAATTCGATTCCGGAATACCGCAAAAGATATATTGTTTGGTACTGAATCCGTATGAATCTTTTTTTATCTCAGCAATGACCACAATTGAATTGTTGATTGAATACGCTTCAACGTTTTTAAGCCAAGTAGATTGAAGTAATTGCATCGCTCCTACAGATCCTTTTTTAGATCCATTTTCTTCTACATATTCAATGAGAGACTCACAACTCGTTTGTTGTGCATGCAACAGCAAGGATAAACACATGCTGATGATAAAAGTAAATATTTTCATCGCTGTAAATTAATTCTCTTGATCTGAACGCCAATCCACAACTGGTTTCATAAATTGAATCCATATCATTGCCAATATTGGTAATGCAAATCCAAAAAAAGCCCAACCACCTGAACTTCTATTTAAATCGTTTGCTTTATTATAGCAGACCACTGCTCCAATAACTCGAAGAATAAACTGCACAAAAAATACTCCTGCTTCTGATTGCATAATAACACGTTTTAAAATTGAATATGTAAATTGATTGATGCTTGTTTTTGTAATTCTAATAATTTTGAATAATTACTTCTATTTTGAGAAATCTCCTGAAATAGTTCGTCTGCTTTTAACTTTAGAGATTCATCTGTAAATCGATCTGGATGACATTTACTACTCAGTATTTTATAGAGTGCTTTCGATTTAGTGATATCATCCATGATGTTTTTCATATCGATGGGTGTTTTTTGCAAGTCCTTAATCTTCTGTTTCTTTGTTTGAATATCACTAGTTGAATGCGACCTCACATTTCTAATATAGGTGAGCAATCCAATTATAATGATAGATTCAGCGAATACAATCCACCTATATAATGGTTCCAAAAAATGATTGATTTGAATTAAATAACTCATTGATTTAATATTTTAGTATCAATTTTCATTAAATGAAAATGCCTGCCACCTTCCTGGTTCATTAAGATCTTCCATAAATCCATTGTGTAACATACACGTAATTAAATAGCCATTGTCTTTAAATAAAAAAGTAAGTTCTCCGAATTCGTATAAATTCGATTTAGGTAAAAAATATTGGTGCATTACATTATCTCCACCTAATAATTCATAAAGAGATCCGCCAAAATAAAATGGGCCTATCAATGAATCCGTTAAAACTCTTTCACATTTTTTAAAATGCTGGAATTCAGAAAGGTCATTATAATCATCACCATATACTGGACTATTATACTTAACGCTTTTTTCAATTTGATCAACTTTACCCTGATCTAGTTGAAACCATTTAGCAACAAGCATGCTTGTATCCGATTTATTTACTAGAATTATTGCTTCTGGATCTGTTTCATCAATCAAAAATTTAAATCCCCTTGGAATTGAAACATTAATATGATGAAGCTTTGTAAATTGGACTTGTTTACTAGTTAATGAATCTGAAAATTTCGCATCATCAAAAGGAAACTTATAAATTGTTTCAATAAAATAGGCATCTAAATCAGACGTTTCGTTCGATTTGCAAGCGACAAGAATTAAAATGCAGATTAGTACTCTCAAGCAATTTTTCATTTGATATAATTTGTTGTGTTCGATTCATTAACTTAAAAAACCGCCAAGTTTAGCATAGTCTTTCAAAGGCCATTTTAATCCATTAAACCCCTGATTAGAATGAACTTCCAATGTGTCCCAACCTAGTGTAATGAGCTGCCGGATAAGTTCCTCATTGTCTAAAACGACACTTCCAATTTCTTTTAATTCAATATTATGCAATGGCTTACCCGACATAGCTTTGATTCGAAATCCGCTACCTAGCCATTTCGAAAATTCATGCTTAAATGCACTATCTCCACCAGTAATTTTCGCCTCCAATAAAGTTGGGGCAACACCCGAAATAAATGCATATTTAGCCGCTTTATTAAAATCACGAACCAATTTATAACGTTCCGACATTTCGCCAAACCATTCTTTAATCACCATTATTTTATACCACATATTTTCTATATTTTATTTGTTGTAAATATTCCATGCCAATGGTATTTTGCATTTAAGCAGAATCAGTTTCTTGATTTTTTTAAATCAATTGATTAAGAAATTATTCAAACTAAATCATACCAATGGCCGGAACTCCCCGTATTATATTTTTGTAAATTTTATTTTCTAGTTTGCAACCTATGTGCAGATTGAAATATTATTTGTAAGAATCATTCATTTCATTTATGAGGTCAATTATTTTACATTTCAATAGTTCAGGTTTTAAAACACTTGCTCCAGGCCCAAATGCTAATATTTGTTTTTCCAATTCCTTATCATGAACTAATTGGAAATGATACTCTATTTGTCCGAAAGTATCTGTTTTCCTTTTTTGTGAATGATGCAATGGAATCTTTTTCAACATTCGGTCAATATGAGCATCTACTTTTAAAATAACATTTTCGGGAATTTTATTCCATGTTGGAATTGGCCCCAAGGCATTATCAAATAGCTCATCCCATTCATTTAAAGAAGGTTCAATAAAATCGATTCCAGATAGAGGATTTATCGAAACAATATTATTTAAAGCAATAACTTTCGGGATAGTACTTTGCTCGCTTTCAATGCCTAATAGATACCAACAATCTTGATATTCTCTTAACTGCCAAGGATGAAAAATCGATGTATATTCATTCATGTCCTCATCATTGAATTTTATTGATATTACAACTTTCTCCAAAATAGATTTGTAAATTATCATTACCCATTCATTATCCTTTAAAAAGGGATTATGATTGAAATAAAGCACTGCTTTTTTTTGAATGAGTGAGTGTTTATTTTTCAGCATTTTTTCATTCATCCAATCAATCGGCAAAATTCCTTTTATATGTGCTATTAGCTCCAATGCCTCTTGATGTAATATTGAATTCAAACCAATCACTGAAAATTCAGGATTGTCATAATAATAATGCTTAAAACCATTTTTCTTATCTCTTTTAATTGTTGCATTAAAACCCGATTCACTTTCCATGAATTTTAAATCGGCATATAATGTCCGTATCGAAATTGCATCCGAATGACCATAGCCCGCTTCCTCTAAACAACGATTCACTTCGTTTAAAAGACCATTAATTGTGAATGGTCGAATATTTCGTTGCAGACAACGATCTAGAGCTAAATAACGAATTAGGGCACTTTTATTAACCGGCATACAAGGTATCTTTTGCAAACATCCAATCATTTAGTGCATTGTATTTGCAAATTGAAATACACACCCAATTGATTTGAATGCTAAAGTATACTAGCTGATAATGCACACACTATTTCTGCAAGGTTGCAGGATTTATAATTCAACTCTAAAACTTAAAATACGTGTCTTGTATTTGAAAATGAAATTAGAATGGCATTATTTCATCGTTCAAATTGAATAAGATTTTCAGGCAAAAGGATACATTTGGCTTCACCATTATTTCCTTGAATGTAATAATAACTTGCTAAATTTTCATCTATACTTTGTCTAAATGCCTGTCTGATTCGAGCACATTTCTGATTCAAAGAAGGATTTGTCATATCTATTAAATCGTCAATAGACTTCTTCATTGTAATGAGATCGCTCTTGGGACTTATCTGATTGTAAAGGTCCATCAGTTCTTTTTTATACGTATAAAGTTCTTTGAAACGAATGCCCTCTGGATGTTTAAGAAATAGTATGAAAACTACTTTCGGTAGGGAATGCATTTTAATTTCCATATTTCTAAACGCAGGGAGAAACAATCGATAATCTTTATCAATATAAAGTGGACTCAGAGAATTGGGCTGCTCTAGGAGGTTTTGTTTTTCGATGAACGGCAATACCTTATTAAGCAATTCAGGTTTATCGTTTTGAATGGAAGCTAGCATATAAATTACCGCTTCAGCCAAAACCGTATAATGACCTTGTTTTTTTAATTGATCAATTTGCTTCCGAAATGCTTTATTCTCTTTAAACCCATCTTTCCCAAAAAACAAATCGGCATCGTAATCCTTTGGAGAGGGACTTCTTTTATAAACAATATTCCTTCCGTCTGGTATATAAAGTTGATTGAAGTAGCTTTGGAAAAGCAAATCCAAATCACGTTCATTTGTATACGTTAAATGCTTATATGTAAATACATTCTCCGTATCTAAATATCCATCATGAACGCTTCTTAACAGACAAGGCGTTTGAATATAAGGAAGTTGTAGCGGCTCAACAAATAATTTATAAAAAGATTCTTCAGTTGTTTGATTGAAAAATACTTTAATCAATTCCTGAATTTCATTGTCAGATAAGCTGTGAAGTGATGGGATTCGGTACTTTAAATTATCTAAAATATTGGAGGGCAAACTTTCAAATCCGGCTTTTAAAGCAGGGAAATAAATGAAATTCATCCCCCGTTTTTTGAATTTTCGATTGAGGGATTGATAATTTTTTAAAATATACTTATTTAAGATTTCATCATGATTTTCATCAATAAAAATGACGGTTTTATTGTCAACATATAAAGAGTTTTTAGCCTTGATATAGTGTTTGATTTTTAAATTTAACGAATCCAAACAAAAAATTCCATTCCGTTCTATCTCATTTGAATAATTCTTGGTGCCTTTAATCCAAATTTCAATATTACGTTGTAACCCTTTGTTTGTAAATCCGAGTTTAAGAGCTTCTTCATGTTCATTATGATTCCGAATGACCATGATAGAATTATGAATTGACACATGTTCTTTGACACACAAATCTGATAAATCACTTAAATGATTGATTACTTGGCATCCTTTAACCAAACCATCCTGAATCAATAATTCTATTTTATCTAATTCTTCTTGTGATAAAGGCGAGTAACTATATAGATAAATATGTGTATAATGTTCTTTGCATTTATTGAAAAATGAAGGCACATCCTCTTGATAATAATCACCTTTCAATTTTGACCGAAATCTTCTATATTCTATTTTTTCCTTATCTCTAAACAGAAAGACATAGAATGAAACAATCCTGTTTTTAAATAATTCAAAAATCAATTCATCATCTTTCCATGCACAATATATAGCTATACCAAGGATAAGAGGAAAAAGCAAAACTAATAAAGTATAGGAAAGAGCCGATCGAAAAAATTGGCCTTTTACATGTAATGTGTAATTTTTTATGATGTAATAAACATCGTTTTCTTTTAAATTAGGCAACATTTCCCCTTTCAATACAAAACCTTTGTATTGGTTTAAGACAATATCATTTACAGGAAGAAAAACTGATTTATAGGATTTATTCAACATGTTTACAATGCAACAAGGTATATATTTCTTTGAAAACAGATAGCATTTAAGTCATTTTCGATGGATAATTTGGCACAACCAAGATGGCTTCCGTTTCGACTGCAACCTTGTAGTTTCGAAAATGAATATAGGGTTCATATAGATTTGTGTCAAATTGATAAATGACAAACAACAAATGATATGATTTATTTTAATCCTACAAATAATACGCTTTACGATAAAAACAAAATTGTTCTTAAAAAATTGGAATGCAAGTTTGAATCTCGATTGCCAATAGAAACACATAAAGAATTTCTCTTAAATAATCGATGTCCGATGTGTAAAATCAAAGTTATCGATACATCCAAAATTTCCGAAAGCAAACTTGTCGAATTAATAAATATAAACCCCAATGCGTGTTTAAAAATAGACATCAACCAAACAAATATAATTGTAGAAACCTATGTTACCCTGGATCGTTGAAAACAGCCAAAATTTACGTTGCATTAAAACAGCAAGAACATTAGATGCAATTAATATTGCAGCGGAATCGGGATTTTTTCCACTTGTACTAATCGTGAAACCCAATCCTCAAATAACCAGTAAGTTTGCTATATTTCAACATAAAGAAAATAAAACAATTCGAGTTATAACAGATTCTAGAGATTCAATTTTTCGAGATCATTCAGAAGAATCACCTTATAAATTAATTGTACATTGGACTCAATATTATCCCTATCGGTTCGATTTTCCCTATGCGGCATATTTAGTCCCGTCAGATATAAAGTTGAATGAAACGGTTTATATCGAAGATTTGATAGAGGACATCGTTGGTGCTGTTTGGCTTCAAGGTTGCGCCTACAGACAAATTGGTGCTCTTGCAAACTGGGATGGAGAAAAATTTAATATACATCCTAGAATATCTTCAAAATTATATGGTTAATTGATTTTTAATTGACTGCAGATTTTATACAGTTAGACTGTTTATCTTGTTTTTAATTCCCCGCACATTTATAAAATCAACAAATGAATTCAACAAGTGTAGTTTTTAATAGCGTTGCTCAAGCATTGAGAACCCTATCAAGGTTAACCGGATTTACTTATAATGAAATCAACGTGCTGCTTTATTATTTTATCATCCCATTTACTTGGATGATTTTGCTTGACAGTATTCTAAATATAAACTATTTCAAACTAGCAGGAATCATTTTTTGCATCGGGTTTTATGCTGGATGCAGAGATTTTAGAAAATATTCAGATTGGCTGTTTTTCAAGTCTGTCATTTTCTTAAATTTCTTCAATCGATTTGGAAGCAATTACATTAAATCATCGGTTTGGATTTGTGTTTCACTTCCCATATTAATTTACACCATTTTATTTTATCTTGTTTTTAAGTGATACTGAAAAATGAAACTACCTTATAGATCGAATAATAAATAT
>CAXNGM010000080.1:0-8371 GCA_964201695.1 Bacteroidia bacterium
ATTGTCCGTGAGGTTTATATGGATGAAAAAATTGAAAAGTACATTATCGATATTGTCTTCGCAACCCGCTACCCGAAAGATCACAACTTGGCGAAATACCAACCCTTAATCAGTTTCGGAGCATCGCCACGTGCTTCCATCAGCTTAGCATTAGCATCAAAAGCATATGCGTTTATCAAACGTCGTGGTTATGTTATTCCGGAAGATGTTCGTGCTGTTTGTATGGATGTATTACGTCACCGTATCGGTCTAACCTACGAAGCAGAAGCCGAAAACATCACCACCGAAATGATTATCAATGAGATTTTGAATGTGGTGGAGGTGCCTTAATTGAGATTTGAAAATTTGAAAAATTTGAAGATTTGAAAATGGGCTTTTATGCTGTTATCTTATTACAATATTAATATTTTAAAATTTAATTAATACCATCTATATAAACCTAAACTATCTATTATGCGAAATGATAAACCGAACATGATTGTTGAATTGACGGAGGACTTAGCAGTCAATGTCGTTAATTTTTGTCGTGAATTGTCCAATCAAAAACATTATAATTTATCAAGTCAACTATTCAAATCAGGAACATCTATTGGAGCAAATACTGTAGAGGCTCAAAATGCGGAAAGTAAAGCTGACTTCATTCATAAAATGAAAATATCAGCGAAAGAGGCTGATGAAACAGCATATTGGCTGAGAATCTGTAAACGAACCAACTTAATTAGTGAAGACCATATTTTACATAGCCAAACGCAAACATCCATCAACATACTTTCTAAAATAATTTCAACGACCAAGAAGAGTATAAATAAGTAATATGCTCATCAAACAAGTAATTCGTAAATCCCTTAGCCATCTGATTTTCAAATCTTCAAATCTTCAAATTTTCAAATTGAACCTGTGGAACAAAAAGAACTCCTAAAAAAAGTACGTAAGCTCGAAATAAAGAGCCGTGGACTTTCTGCGCAGTTGTTTTCTGGGCAATACCACAGTGCATTTAAGGGTAGAGGAATGTCGTTTTCGGAAGTGCGCGAGTACCAGCCGGGTGATGATGTTCGGACGATTGATTGGAATGTGTCGGCGCGTTTGAATCATCCGTATGTGAAGGTGTATGAAGAAGAGCGCGAACTCACTATCATGTTGGTTGTTGATGTGAGTGGATCGAACGAATTTGGAACACAATCGCAATTCAAAATGGATCTGCTCACCGAAGTCTGTGCTGTTTTGGCATTCTCGGCCATGCAGAATAACGATAAGATTGGGGTGATTTTCTTTAGCGATAAAATTGAAAAGTATATTCCACCCAAAAAAGGGAAGTCGCATATTTTACGCATCATTCGTGAGTTGATTGATTTTAAACCCGAAAATCGCCTAACTAACATTGATCAGGCTTTGCGATTCTTAACCAATGTCATTCGCAAGCGTTGCACTGCTTTTGTCCTTTCCGATTTTTATGGAAAAGGATATGAAGACACATTGAAAATTGCCAATAAAAAGCATGATATTGTTGCATTGCGACTAAGCGATCCCCGCGAAATTTCTATGCCTGATGTGGGATTGGTGCGATTTAAAGATGCTGAAACAGGCGAAGCAATTTGGGTCGATACTTCTGATCGTTCGGTTCGAAAAGCATACGAGATTCATTACAAAAAACACGAGGATTTTGTGAAAAAGGCATTCAGTAAAGCTGGTGTCGACCAGGCCATTTTACACACCGATCGCTCTTATATTCAGCCATTAAGTAACTTATTTAAACGCCGAGGATCACGATGAAATACATCCTTTCTTTTTGCTTCTCCTTCCTTTGTTTCTTTTTCCAAATACACGCGCAACAAGCAAGTGTGCAATCCGATCGATACCAAATTCGACTCGGAGAATCGTTTTCCCTTACCCTAAAAGCAGCTATTCAAGACGGTCAACGCATTGTTTGGCCCGCCTTTACAGATTCCATCGGACCGAATTTCGATATTTTGAAATTAGGTAAGATTGATACATTGCCTGATTCTGTAAACACTGGAACACAGTTTTTACAGAAAATAGAAGCCACTTCGTTCGATAGCGGAATGCATACCATGCCTGTTTTTGCTTTTGATATTATTTCTGCAAATGGCGATACCGCTCACATTGTAACCGATCCACTAACTTTTCAAGTTTCTACAGTTCCTGTCGATACAACCAAAGCCATCAAAGACATTCACGGTGTTTTGGATGTACCATTCGATATTAGCGAATATATTCCCTGGATTTTAGTTGGTTTACTTCTGGCTGCTCTGATTGCCGCTGGATTGTATTTCTGGTTAAAACACAAACGTAAACCTGCTGAAGTAAAACCGAAAGCACCATCCATTCCGGCTTGGCAGAAAGCTTTAACTGCATTGGAAGAAATTGCCAAAGAAAAAGCATGGCAATCGGGACGCGATAAGGTTTACCATTCGGCAATTACCGATACGTTGCGAATGTATTTGGAAGAACAATTTCAACTTCCTGCTTTAGAATCGACTACCGATGAAACTTTGGAAATGCTGCGTAAAGCTTCATTCAATCAGGATAGCATTCAGCAGTTAAAACAAGTGCTAATATTAGCCGATTTGGTGAAATTCGCCAAAGAGAAACCCCTGCCCAATGAACATGAACGCGCATTAGAATATGCTAGAGAATTTATTCAGATAACACGTCCTAAAGAATTAGTAAACAAGGATCAAAGGAAAGGAGTCAGTGGTGAATAGTTGGACTGATTTACAATTGCCGTATTGGGAAGAAATTAGTTTTGCTCAACCCTGGGTTTTGTGGTTTTTAATTCTCATTCCATTGATGATTGTATGGTATGTTTTCAAAGGTCGCAAAGCGAAGCCTGAATTACAGATTTCTACCATCGCTCCATTTCTAGTTAGAAAGCCATCGGCAGTTGTGCGATTAATGCATGTGCCTTTTGCATTGAGATGTTTAACCGTTGCATGTATCATTGTTGCTTTAGCTCGACCTCAAACTAAGCTCGCATGGCAAGATATGACTGCCGAAGGAATTGATATCATGCTCTCCATGGACCTTTCGCCCAGTATGCTTGCTCGCGATTTCAAGCCCAATCGTTTGGAATCTGCCAAAAAAGTGGCTATGGAATTTATTGATGGTCGGAAAAACGATCGTATTGGATTGGTTGTTTTTTCTGGAGAATCGTTTACTCAATGTCCACTGACGGTTGACCATTCCGTTTTAAAGAACCTGTTAAGTGCTGCAGAACCGAATTTCTTAGCAGATGGAACTGCGATTGGAATGGGCTTAGCAACGGCTGTCAATCGCTTAAGAGAAAGTAAGTCAACAAGTAAAGTCATCATTCTCATTACCGACGGTGAAAACAATGCGGGTTCCGTTTCGCCTTTAACCGCCGCCGAAATTGCGCAGCTTTATGGAATTCGTGTTTATACAATCGGTGTTGGAACTCGTGGAATGGCTTATTCTCCTGCGTATCGTTATCCAAATGGTGAATTCGGTTTCGATTATGTGGAGGTTCGTATCGATGAACCTTTGTTAAAGAAGATTGCTGAAATGACCGATGCTCAGTATTTTAGAGCAACAAACAATGAAGCTTTAATGGATATTTATAAGAAAATTGACCAATTGGAAAAAACACGTTTCGATGTAACAGAGTTCCGCCGCAAACACGAAGAGTTCTGGCCTTTGGTTTTATTAGCCGCTTTGCTTTTGTTTACAGAATGGCTTTTGCGTAACACATTAATGCGATCAATTCCCTGATATATGTTTCGATTTGCATATCCATTTTTTCTCTGGGGCCTTTTGGTCTTGCCATTTTTCGGATTGTTATTCGCTGCACGAATGTCATGGAAACGAAAGGCAATCAAACGTTTTGGTGACCCTACTTTATTAATTACATTAATGCCTGATCGCTCTATTGCGAAAATGCGGACCAAGTTTTTCTTGCTTGTGGCTGCATGGATTTTCCTCATAGTTGGACTTGCAGATCCGCAAATCGGTTCGAAATACGAAGAAGTAAAACGCCAAGGAGTCGATTTAATTATTGCGCTAGATGTTTCGAATAGTATGTTGGCTGAAGATATTCGTCCCAATCGTTTGGAGCGCGCTAAGCAAGCCGTTTCCAAATTGCTCGACAAGTTGCAAGATGATCGAATTGGGATTGTCATTTTTGCAGGCGATGCTTATTTACAGCTTCCATTTACTTCCGATTATGCTGCAGCACGCATGTTTTTAACGACAGTGAGTAACGAAAGTGTGCAACTACAAGGAACTGCAATTGGATCCGCCATTCAAATGGGCGTTAAGAGTTTACCACGTGGCGGGGTTCGAAACAAAGCGATTATTGTGATGAGTGATGGGGAAAATCACGAAGATGATGCATTAGCAGAAGCCAAAGCAGCAAAGGACAATGGTGTTTTAGTCCATACTCTTGGAATTGGTTCGCCCGAGGGAGCGCCTATTCCGAATATAAAAGAGGGGCAAAATGTGGGTTATAAAATGGACGAAAACGGTCAGACAGTTATTTCTCGAATGGATCCTAAGATGTTGGAAGCAGTTGCTCTTGCAGGCGGAGGTAAATTTATTCAAGCAACCGGAAGTGATATTGGTTTGGAAGAACTTTTCGATGAGATAAATTCTATGCAAAAGTCCGATTTTGGGACGAAGGCTTTCACCGATTATGAAGATCGCTTTCAGTATTTCTTGTGTGCAGCATTGTTATTTTTACTCATTGAATTTTTCCTCAGTGAACGCAAAAGTAAATTAGCTCGTCGTTTAAATATATTTGAATCTAAAAGCAAAAAAGCATGAAACAGATTTTGTTTTTATTGATGTTTCTATCAGTTTCTGTAGGGTTTTCACAAACGGAAACATCCCATTTTCGAAAAGGAAATGATTTGTATAATTCCGGGAAATATACAGATGCTGAAATAGAATACCGCAAAGGATTAGCAAAGAAACAAGACTCATGGACAGGTAAATTCAATTTGGCCGATGCCTTGTACAAACAAAATAAATACAAAGAAGCTTCCGTTATTTTAGATTCTCTGAGCAAGAGTACTAAAAATAACAAGCAACTTTCTTCAGTTTACCACAACATGGGGAATGCGCAACTTAAAAACAAAGATTACGAACAAAGTGTAGAGTCATTTAAGAAAGCTCTTAAACTTGATCCAAAAGCAGAAGATTCGCGCTACAATTTATCGTATGCATTGCAAAAATTAAAGCAAGAGAAGCAACAACAACAGCAACAACAGCAAAAACAAGACAAGAAGCAAGATCAAAAACAAGATCAAAAACAGAATCAAGAAAAGCAGAAAGATCAAAAGCAAGAAGAACAGAAAAAGCAAAACCTCAATCGTGAAGAAGCCGAACGCATGTTGGATGCATTGAACCGTGATGAGAAAGAATTGCGGAAGAAAACAGAGAAGAAAGCAAGTAAAAACGGTCAAGCCGGTAGCGGAAAAGATTGGTAATAATAGGAATATGAAACGTTTATTGATTCTGGTATTGTTGATGCATTTTGCCCAAAATCACTTTGGTCAGGAAGTGCGTTTTAGTGGTGTTGTTTCAAAGAATAAAGTTGCTGTAGGTGAGCAATTCCGTCTAACTTATTCAGTTAATGTAAGCGCTTCGGGTTTTACAGGTCCCGACCTAAGTGCGTTCGATTTGTATGCAGGACCGAATCAAAGTTCGAGCATGCAAATTATTAACGGTGCGGTTTCACAAAGCCTTACGTATTACTACATTTTAGCCGCTAAAAAAGAAGGCAAAGTCATAATCAAACCGGCAGTTTTGAATGTGGCAAATGGCCGTGTTAAATCCAATGAAATTTCGATTGAGGTAGTAAAAGGTAATTCACCACCGCCTTCTCAGAATTCCTCTAAGAATCAATCAGGAAATCAGACTTCTACTTCCAATGCGGGCGATAAACTATTTATTAAAGCATTCCTTAATAAATCATCCGTTTACTTGGGCGAACAAGTAACTGTGACATATAAGATATTCTCAAAATATGGTCAAATCAGTTTCTCCGATTTAAAATTGCCAACCTACAATGGCTTTTATACCGAAGATGTTCCCATGACCAATAACGACAAGCTGGTAGTGGAAAACTACAACGGTAGTCAATATTACACTGCGGAGTTAAAACGTACTTTATTGTTTCCTCAAAAAAGCGGGAAACTTGAGATCCCTTCGTTGGATGCCACTTGTAACGTTCGCGAAAAAGTGCAATCGCAGAATTTCTTTGAGCAGTTTATGGGAGGCGGTTACCGTGATGTGCAAGTGAAAGTTCAAAGTCAAGATCAAACATTAACCATTTTACCTCATCCCGATGCTGGTAAGCCTGCAGATTTTAAAGGCGCTGTAGGAGAATTTTCGATTAATGCTGAAGTCGATAAAACAAAAGTCCGTTCGGGCGATCCTGTTAATTTGAAATTCACCATTACAGGTAAAGGAAACATCAAATTATTAGAAGCTCCGATTCTCACGTTTCCATCGGAGTTTGAAGCGTACGACCCACAAACCAAGGATAATATTCGTGTTTCGGATGGTTCCATGTCAGGTACAAGAACTTTCGAATACCTGCTCATTCCTCGAGCTGGAGGCGAATATTTTATTGGGCCGTTTAGCTTTTCCTATTTCTCACCGAGCAAACGAGCTTATCAAACTGTAAGCATTGCACGCATTGCCATTCAAGTAGAAAAATCGTCTGGAGATCAAACATCTAGTGCACGCTCGGGAAATTCTACAGCACCGAAACAATTAGCTACCGATATCCGATTCAATAAAAAACGCGTCAGCGAATTAGAAGAAATTAACCAATCGCCTTTCCTCTTTTCGGGAGCTTTCTTTTTGTTTTCTTCTATCGCTCCATTGAGTTTAATCTTGCTCTTATTAATGCGCCGCCGCGATAAAGAACGCTCATCCAATAGTTCATTATACCGAATGAAAGGTGCGGGAAGTGTTGCCCAAAAACGTATGAAACGTGCAGGAGAATTGCTTAAAGAAAATAAGAAAGATGCCTTTTACGATGAAGTGTTTTTTGCTTTGTATGGCTATTTATCCGACAAAATTCAAATTCCTTCTTCCGAATTATCTCGAACCACCATCTCACAATACATGCAAGAACGCAAAATGCCTGAAGCGGATTTAACTGAATTGATTCGACTGCTCGATGCTTGCGAATTTTCTCGATTTGCTCCAGATGCAGATTCTGGAATGCAGCTAGTTTATAAAGATTCTATTGCATTACTAACGCGTACCGAAAATTACCTAAAGTCATGAGGAAAATTGTTTTATTCTTGTTTCTGATTCAAAGTTGTTTGGTATTCTCTGCAAATCCAGAACAAGTTTTTGATGCTGCCGATAAAGCATATATTCAGGGTGATTACAAAGCAGCTGTTTTGAAATACGAACAGATTTTATCAGAGAATAAAGTTTGTAATACCGAATTGTATTTCAATTTAGGGAACGCATACTTTAAACTCACCGATTATCCCAACGCAATTCTCAATTATGAACGTGCATTAAAATTAAATCCAAACGATGCGGATATTCGTTTCAACATCAGTCTGGCTAATTCACGCATAGAAGATAAAATTGAAACGGTGCCAGAACTTTTTTACAAGCGTTGGTTTGTTACTATCCGACAAATGGCATCCGCTGATATTTGGGGGATTGTGTTTATTATTTCCTTGTTGATTTGTGCAGCTTGTTTCTTTCTCTATGTTTTAGGGAATGCGATTGTATTAAGAAAACTTGGATTTTACTCGGGTATACTCATGTTTATCGGCTCATGTTTGTTTCTTAGTTTGGGTATTTCGATGTACAATCAACAAACAAATCATAACCAAGCCATAGTTTTTTCGGGTAGCGTTCCCGTTAAAAGTTCTCCAGTGGATAGTGGAACTAGCCTATTTGTAATTCACGCAGGAACCAAGGTAAATCTCATCGACGAATTAGGCGATTGGGTGAAAATTCAATTGGCCGATGGCAATGAAGGTTGGTTACCATTATCCGATTTAGAACGCATATAAGTCATTTTTTAAAGCTCATCTTTTGTTCCTTACACATGTAATAATCATTGTCTATCTGTCGCTAAAACGTTAAACCCGACAGACGCTCTTCCGTAAACCAAACTACTTATCACAGTTTGAAACGGAGAGCCAATGAAAACAAATTTTACATTATTCAACTTAAGGGAGATTGCAAAGTGGGCGAGGTTGATTGTAGCGTTTATCGCTTTCATTTCTATTTCTCAAATTTCTCAAGCACAGTCAGCAAGATTCAATAATTGGTATTTTGGAAATACTGCGGGTGTGTCTTTCGCAAGTGGATCGCCAGTAGCATTAACCAATGGACAATTATCAACAACCGAAGG
>CAXNGM010000081.1:0-8351 GCA_964201695.1 Bacteroidia bacterium
TAATTGTATCCCAATTCCTGCATTTCGTAATACCAAGCACCATGATTTTCAACCAATAAATCCGTTTCACGGGTAATGCCATGAGTTCGCAAACGGAGCAAGTGTTTGTATAAGGCTTCATCGTTTGTGGTAATTATTCCACCTTCGCCTGCTGCAATGTGCTTTACAGGGTGAAACGAAAAAATAGCGAGTTCTGCATATTGGCCATTTCCACATAAAACACGCTCATTAGCGGAATTTACAAAACTTCCACCCGGAGCATGGCAGGCATCTTCAATAATCCAGCATCCAAACTCATCGGCTAATGCACGAAATGCTTCTAAGTTTGTTGGTAATCCAGCAAAATCTACGGGAATTATTCCGCTGAAAAATCCTTTGGGTTTTGATTCCAAAAGTTCACGTGTTTTTTTCAAACTTAGCGTAAATGTTTCCGGATCAATGTCGGCAAACCATACTTCACCACCACAGTAACGAACGCAATTGGCAGATGCTGCAAACGTAATAGGTGTTGTAATTACCCGAGTTCCTTCTTTTACTCCAAGCGCCATGGCGCATAAATGCAATGCAGCTGTTCCATTCGAAATTGCCACAGCATACTTAGCTCCAACATATTTCGCAAATGCTGTTTCGAGTTCGGCTATTTTAGGTCCTTGAGTTAAATATTCACCACGAAGAACTTCGTTAACTGCTTGAATATCTTCATCTGTGATGGTTTGACGGCCGTAAGGAATAGGTTGGTTAGTCATACTTTAGTATAATAATAATTTAATTTTAAAGATATTTTCTAAAAACTGCTTTTGCCGGTTCTCCAATGAGGAATTTTTCAAATCCCTCCTCCAACGCCCTTTTGTATACTAAACAAGATTGATCCAACGCCGCAATGAAATAATTTACATCTTCATCGTTATGAGAGAAACTAGGAACAAAAATACCTTGAAACAGAACCCCTCTCGAAATCATTTCTTGCATAAACAAAGTTCTAAAGCCTTGAGATAAATTATATTCCTCGTCTTTGAAAGAAAATGCAGGCATCCAATTACAAGGTAAAACCTGAATATGAGATTGTAGTTTATGAGATTGAATAACGTAGTTAGATAATTCAATAATTTGTTCCCCAATAAGATGTAGATGATTTATCACTGGATTAGATTGATAAAAATCGAAACAAGCAATTGCGGCCGCTAAACTATGCGTTTCGCCTCCATGGGTTGTGGATATTAGAAAAACTTTCTCCGCTCCGTAATTTAAAATAGAGCCTTGGTCCATAACATCTCTTGTTCCTGTTAATGCACAAAATGAAAAGCCATTAGCTATTCCTTTTCCCCAAGTAGCCATATCAGGATTAAGGTTGTATTTTTTTATTGAACCAGGGAAGTCTGTTTTAAATCCCGTAATCATTTCATCTAGAATAAACAATGCCCCATTTTTATGAGTTAATTCTATTGCTTTCTTTAAAAACTCACCAGGCGAAATAGCACACGAGCAGCCATTTCCACATTGGTTTTTTTCTGGTTCGCTAATAACACATGCAATTTGATTTGGGTATTTTTCAAAAAGCGCTTCTAGAGATGCAAGATTGCATGAACTGAAAGTTACAGATAAATTTGAAATTTCATCAGGAACGCCTTTGTTACAAGCCGTTTTACCAATGAACCAATCGTCATAGCTGTAAAATGGATGGTCTCCTGGAAATGCTACTAGCTTTCTTCCTGTTTTAGCTCGCGCAAGTTTAACTGCTGCAGTAGTAACAATTGAACCATTCTTGGCGAACTTAATCATGTCATGCTGAGGGACTAGAGCAAGAAATTTTTCTGCAGCAACTTTTTCTAGAACAGAAGGTCGTTGAAAATTTACCCCATTCTCTATTTCTAATCTCACAGCATCAATAATAGGGGCGAATGCATGGCCCAGAGTAACAGAGGTTAAACCCATTGAGCAATCTAAATATTCATTTCCATCAGGATCCCAAACATGAGAACCCTTCCCATGTGAAAATGCAGCCGGCGAGAGTAAAGGGAATTGATCATCTCCTTTGGAATATGTATGAGCTCCTCCAGGAATTATACTATGAATTTGAGCACGATATTCATCCGATTTTGTAAAGTTTGATATTGAGCGGAGTTCTATCTCCTTAAATACGTTTTTCATATAGCCTTCGTTTCTTATGATATGTTGATTAATGGCTGACAAATCAGCGCTTAATAAAACTGCATCGGCATAGGTGAGCCATTCTTGATCAGCACCATATTTTTCAATTAATCCAAGAATTAATTCATAATCAACAAGTTCGTCGACAGTTAAGCGAATTGATTTATACTTCATCCATTCTTTTGGATAGTAAGACAGTAATTTATGTTGAGCATTTCTTCGAATATATGGAGTAACATGCTCTAGGTCGCTTACTAATTTTGCATTTTTCCATGCATCTTCGAGGATTTCAAACGTAAAAACCTCCACATCCATTCCATCAGGTAATGTATCACCATTGGAGTTCGAATAATAGGTTAGCTTATTCTGAATCGCCTTGTCAACAGCAAGATCTATCAATTTAGGATCAATTAATGGACAATCGGACGTTATTCTAACTACATAATCTGGACGCAAATCTTTAACACTTTGATAGAATCGGTCGAGAACGTTGTCAGAACTGCCATGATAAACAGGAATATTTAGCTTTTTGCCAATAGCGGCAATAGCTTCAGAGCCGGGTTCCAGTGTAGTGGCCAAAATCCATGAATCAACTTTTTGGGATTGTTTCGCTCGACATAAATGATGCTCTAGAAGTGTTTTTCCTCCAGCTTCTAACATCACTTTACCTGGCAATCGTGAAGAGCCCATTCTTGCTTGAGTGATACCTATAACTTTCATGTCCAATTAGAAGGGATGAGCAGCTCTGGATGCGAACATGTTAGCTGCATAACCTGGCTAAAAATAGTGTTTTTCTTATCATCCCAAGAATTAAGAGCTTTAAGATTCATTTGCAATTGTTCTGATGAATCTACTCCAATAACTACTTGATGTATGTGGGGATTTTGAGTGGCAAAATTCAAGGCTAATGCAGAGATGCTAACATTTTCAGAATTAGCTAAGTCATGAAGTTGTTGTAATTCCAATGCTATAGGATAAAGTTTTTTAGGCAATTTAGTAAGATGCATCAAATACAAACCTTGTAAAAATACCGATCTGATATGAACCTCAACACCCATTTCAAATAGCTTCTTTATTGCTGGACCAAATCGACGATCGAGCAAATTATAGGGAACCTGCACAAGTTCGGGAACGAATCCTGATTCTAGTAATTTTTCTAATTGCTCTGGATGATAAAGTGAATATCCTTTTTTGGTTATCAATCCATCTGCCTGCAGTCTAATTAATTCTGACCATAAATAAGGTTGTTTAAGCAATAAATCAGAATCATGTGCTATAAAAGCATACAGATGATTTTGTCCTAAACGTTTTAGAGAATCGCTTAATTCAATTGCAAGAGTTTGAGGTCCGCTAGTAGGAGGAAACTTGCTTATTACTTGAGCTCCTTCAAATAAAAATGGCCGAATCCGTTCTTCTGCATTGCCATATGATATTGCCGTGTCGAATGTTTGAATGCCATTTAATCGGGCAGTTGAAAATATCGAATTTAACTCATCTTGATTAGGAATACCTGCCATATTATTTATTCCATATGGAATTCCAAATTGAACAGTGCCAAGGGCAAGTTTACTTTTCATCTATAAATGTGGGGTTGAAAACTGCCATTCTCAATGTGTTGCAATATTTGCCATTGTAAAATCCATGCTCCACAAATTCACCTTCTGTTTTAAATCCAAGTTTTTCATATAAGCGCACTGCACTCAAGTTGTCTTTGACAACCCCTAAGTTAACTTTTCGAATCCCGAGCGTTTGAAAACAGTAATTCAATAAACTTTGTGTAGCTTCATATGCATAACCTTTACCCCAAGAATTCCGATCACCTAATAAAATTCCATATTCACATGTGCCATGTCGTTTTGAAATTAAATCGATCTTAATATTTCCAATATGCTTTCCACTTTCCTTAAATATTATAGCCCAGAAAAAGGTTTTTTTAGCCACACATTGTTTCACATACTCCTGTAAATCCTTCATGGAATAGTTTCCTCCAGTTTCGAGATAAAGACAAACCTCCGGATCATTCATCCATGATAGGTATTCCTCGCTAATAAACGATTCGTCCATCGGCTTAAGGATTAACTGTTTAGTCTCAATTTCGGGAAGCAACATGGACAACATTAAATAAGATCTAGGCTTTTTCAGTAACTGAAACAAATTTTTCGATGAGTTCTCTTAATTGAAACTCATTAAGCCACTCATCATTCGTTCCCGAATTATAACAGAAACCTGGCTCAACCATTTTTCCTCCTTTTGATTCGTAATACGCTTGTATTTTCGGGTTTCCTTGAGGAAGAATCGCATAATATCGATCCAAATCGATGGTGTTGAATGAATCGGAACTGGTAATCATTTCCTCATGCATTTTCTCACCCGGTCGAATACCAACAATTTCAGTTCTTACACCAGGAGCAACCGCTTCAGCTACATCCATAATTCGATAAGAAGGGATTTTAGGGACAAATATTTCACCGCCAACAGCATGTTCAACAGCAAACAAAACCATATCAACTCCTTCTTCCAACGAAATGTTGAAACGAGTCATATTGGGATCGGTAATAGGCAAAACACCATCGTTTTTCTTTTTCAAAAAGAAAGGGATTACCGAACCTCTCGATCCCATAACGTTTCCGTATCGAACTACAGAAAAACGAACATCGTGTTTCCCTTTAATATTGTTTGCTGCTACAAAAAGTTTATCGGAACAGAGTTTAGTTGCTCCATAAAGATTAATTGGTGCTGCTGCTTTATCAGTAGAGAGGGCTACAACGGTTTTTACACCGCAATCGAGACATGCATCAATGATATTTTGAGCACCCAAAACATTGGTTTTAATAAATTCAAATGGGTTGTATTCGGCAGCCGGAACTTGTTTTAATGCCGCGGCATGAATTACCACATCAATCCCTTCGAAAGCACGACGCAAACGATCTACATCGCGAATGTCGCCCAAGAAATAACGCATGCAAGGATATTTGCTTGCTGGAAATTCCTGTTCCATTTCAAATTGCTTCAATTCGTCGCGTGACAAAATTACCAAGCGTTTTACATCGGGGTACTTTTTAAGGATTATCTCTACCAGCTTCTTTCCTAAAGAACCCGTTCCTCCGGTGATTAAAATTCGTTTGTCGTTTAATGGCATAATAGAAAAGCTGACTTAAATAGAGATTTGTTCAAATGTAAAAGGTTCGTCGAAATATCCCGACACAAAAAGATCGTTTGTTTCAATAGGTAGTTTTACAACAATGGGTGGTAATAGATTGTCCACAACATCAAAGGCTGTTTCGGCGCTTTTATCTCCTAACCAATAATAGGTTTCGTAAACTCCGGGTCTTAAACTTAATCTAGGAAATTCATAACGAACGTTGACAATATCTCCTGATTTGAAATTTGTGCAATCTATTTTATTGCGCTTGGTAGAAGTTACCATATCGCGTGTTCTACCAGATCTTAGTGAAATAGAAGCCAATAATTCATTAATAGGTTCTAGGACTTTTAAAGTCATTTCTATGACAACTTTATCTCCCTGAAAAAATTCATTGACTTCCTCCCCAGAACTATTGAGCATACGAATTTGTTCATAACGAACCTGACCTGTTCCTCGCCTAACAGTATTATCGCTCAATGAAGATGAATCACTGAGTTTTACCTGCATGTTTTGTTGAACATACGTTCGGATTACGGAATCTGTTGGCCCATCTTGGATAATCATTCCTTGTTTAAGCAAAATTGCTCTTGAGCATAAATCGGCAACAGCTCCCATATTATGGCTCACAAACAAAACCGTTCTACCTTGGTCGGAAACGTCTTTCATCTTACCCAAGCATTTGGCTTGAAACTCAGCATCTCCAACAGCCAAAACCTCATCAATAATGAGAATGTCAGGATCTAAGTGGGCAGCTACTGCAAAAGCCAATCGCACATACATTCCCGATGAGTAGCGTTTTACCGGAGTATCGATATAGCGTTGAACCCCAGCAAATTCAACAATGTCGTTAAACTTATCACGTATTTCAGAACGACGCATTCCTAAGATAGTTCCGTTAAGAAAGATATTTTCTCTACCAGTCAAATCGGGATGAAAGCCCGTTCCTACCTCCAGCAAACTGGCTACTTTACCTTTGATTTTTATTTCTCCTTGCGTTGGAGTTGTAGTTCTTGAAAGTATTTTCAATAAGGTAGATTTCCCAGCACCATTTCTTCCAACCAAACCAACAATCTCACCTTGATTTACTTCAAAATTTATGTCTTTCAATGCCCATATGAAATCGGAAGAAACACCTGAGGTTCGATCATTCTCAACAGCCATTTTTAAGTATGGATTCTCCTTACCTAAAATTTTGTAATAGGCAGCACGTATGTCTTCCGTTAAGGTAGATGAGCCAACATCTCCCAGTCTGAATATTTTTGAAACTTGATCTGCATGAACTACTACAGACATAATTGAATCTCTATTATTTATACTGTATCCATAAAGTCTTTCTCTGTTCTGTTAAACATCAAAAGGCCAATAAATAATGTAACAAGTGTGAAAACTAAGCTATAACCTAACATCAGCCAATTAATCTGATCGCTCCCAATAAAAATAAATCGAATCGATTCAATTAATGGAGTAAGTGGATTAATATGAAGAATCCACAAATATTTAGCTGGAATAATTGAAGCAGGGTAAATTACAGGGGTTGCATACATCAGCAGCTGGACTGCAAAAGGAACCATGTTCGTTAAGTCTCGGTATTTTGTTGTTAGGGATGAGATTATGATTCCGAAGGCTAAACCTGAAAACATCATCATCAATAATAGTAAAGGCAATAGCCACAAATAGGCATATTGAGGATGTACATTTTCACCTCGAATGAGAAAAAAAAGAAGAACTGCAACGAGTAAAATAAGCTGTACCCCAAATTTTATTAAGGCAGATACAACAGAGGATAAAGGAACTATCAATCTTGGGAAATAGACTTTACCAAAGATGCTGGCATTGGATCGAAAGGTGGTTGACGTTCTATTAATACAATCTGCAAAATAACCCCATGCAATTAAACCAGTGAGGTAAAACAGAATTGGATTTGTTCCATCAGTCGATACTTTTGCAATTACTCCAAACAGCACAAAATAGATGGCAGTATTTAAGATAGGAGGTAAAATAAACCAAAATGCACCAAGCAAAGTTTGCTTGTAAACGGTGATAATATCTCGACGAACAAGTAAATACAATAAATCGCGGTACTCCCAAAGCTCGCGAAGCTTTAAGTCGAACAATCCACCCGAAGGGCGAATGATCATATCCCACTGTTTATTTGAATTCGAAGTCATTCTGTATTGCCGCAAATCTAATTCTTTTTTAAGAAGAACATTGAACTGTGTAGCTTATAATAAGTGTTTAACATGGTTGTATGTTTCTGTAATCCCTCTTTCCAAATCAATTTTAGGAAACCAGCCCATAGCTCGGAGTCTTGAGCTATCCATCAATTTCTTTGGAGTTCCATCGGGTTTGCTTGTGTCGAATTGTAATTCTCCTTCAAACCCAACAATCTTCTTCACTAATAAAGCCAAATCGGCAATACTTATGTCAGATCCAAATCCAACATTCACAAACAATTCATCCGAATAATTTTCCAATAAAAAAACGCAGGCATCGGCTAAGTCATCCACATGCAAAAATTCGCGCATCGGTGATCCCGTTCCCCATATTTCAACCTGCTTATCCTGATTCAATTTTGCTTGATGCATCTTCCGAATCAAGGCAGGTAAAACATGTGAATTTTGCAAATCGTAATTATCGTTTGGACCATAGAGATTGGTTGGCATTGCTGCAATATAAATACAGCCATATTGCCTTTTGAAACTCTCACACAATTTAATTCCAGCAATCTTAGCAATTGCATAAGGTTCATTAGTAGGCTCTAAAAATCCCGATAATAAACTTTCTTCCTTCAATGGTTGTTCTGCCAATTTTGGATAAATGCATGAAGAACCTAGAAACAAAAGCTTTTTCACGTTGTTTTTCCAAGCGCTATGAATGACATGGTTTTGGATTGCCAAATTATCATATATAAATTCAGCACGGTAAATATTGTTAGCCAAAATACCGCCCACTTTCGCAGCAGCTAATACAACAACATCTGGTTTTTCCCTTTCAAAATAGGCTTCAACATCAGCTTGACGACGTAAATCCAATTCTTTAGAACTCGCTCCAATTAAAT
>CAXNGM010000082.1:0-8300 GCA_964201695.1 Bacteroidia bacterium
GGCGCAAATACAGCTTATATAAACGATGTAGATTCCTTGTTTTTGGTCGATTGGAAATATAACCGTCCTACGCGTGTAAAAGACGATACCATTCCCCGCGGATATGCTCGTGCGTTGAATCTCAATCTTGTTCAAACAATTACAAATCCCAATCAGTTAATACATACTGGAGGGAATTTTATGTGCGATGGACAAGGAACAGCCTTCTCGTCGAATTTGGTTTTGGATGAAAATCCAACTCAGAACGAAACACAGATAGATGCTACTATGCTCAATTACATGGGTATAGATCGGTACATCAAGATGCAAATATTGCCTTACGATGGCATTCATCACATCGATATGCACATGAAATTGCTCGATGAAGAAACTTTGTTAATTGGTCAATATCCACAAGGTATTTCGGACGGGCCGCAAATTGAAGCCAACATGTTATATGTGTTGGATAATTACAATTCCACATTCGATTCACCCTATAAAATTGTTCGTGTAGTTCAACCTCCCGACGATTTGAATCGTTATCCTAGTCAGAATGGCGATTATAGAACTTATGCCAATGCAGTTTTCGTAAACAAAACGGTTCTATTGCCATTTTACGAAGAACGATATGATACCACAGCACTTCGTATTTGGAGAGAAAGTTTACCAGGTTATCGTGTAATTGGATTAGACTGTAACGATATTATTGCAGCAAGTGGAGCCATACATTGCATTACCCAGAGTGTTGGAGTGAACGATCCTTTGCTTATTACGCATCAGGCATTGAACAACACCTACGATACCCAAAATACCTATCTGGTTTCTTCAATAATTCAACACCGAAGCGGAATTCAACAAGCCAAAGTGTATTATACAATCGATACAACACAAGCATTTAATGAGTTACCGATGACATTAATGAATAGTGCAACCAATCAATGGGAAGCATCAATTCCGCCGCAATTAGCAGGCTCAACAATCTTTTATTACATACAAGCATTTTCGGAAAGTGGTAAAATTCAAGTTAGACCCATTGTAGCTCCCGATGGCTGGTGGAAATTTCTAGTCTTGGATTCAAGTCAAGTGACCTCATTTCAGAACGTGCTTTTGGATGAACTTTTTCAGGTTGAAGCATTCCCTAATCCATCCAAGGGAATTACTTGTATCCCTGTAAATAGTTCAATTCCATTAACATACACACTCAGTATCTTAAATGCTCAGGGGCAATTAATAACACGTTTCGATAAAGCAGAAAAAAAATCGGGAGAGAAGCGCGAATATGTAAATACTCAATCGTGGGATTCGGGTGTTTACTTTATTAGGTTAGAAACAAAGTACGGAAGTCGGATTCAGAAATTGATTGTCAGATAATTAATTGTCAATTACGAATTATCAATTATCAATTATCAATTATCAATTACGAGTTATCAGTTACGGATTATCAATTACGGATTATCAATTACGGATAATCGATGTTTCGTTTTTCATCAATAAAAAATTGATGAAAAATTTAGATTGTATAATCAGAATGATTTACTACTTTTGCCATCCAAATTTTAAACAATTCGCCCATGCTAAAACAGTATGAAACCGTTTTCATTATGACTCCCGTTTTGTCTGATGATCAGATGAAGGAAGCGGTCGGCAAGTTTAAAGCCATGCTTGCAGATAACGGCGCAAAGCTAGTTCACGAAGAGAACTGGGGACTGCGCAAATTGGCTTACCCGATTCAAAAGAAGACAACGGGCTTCTATTATCTACTCGAATACCAAGCGCCTGGCGACCTGGTTGCGAAGATCGAAGTGGCATTTAAGCGCGATGAGCGCATGCTGCGATTCCTCACAATTGTGCTCGACAAAAATTCGCTTGCATACAACGAGAAGAAACGTACTAAAGGATTTGCTAAATCCGCAGTAAAAACAGAAGCTTAATCACTAAAAACTTTTGAACGATGTCAACACAATCAGAAATTCGTTATCTAACACCACCCACGGTGGATGTGAAGAAAAAAAAGTACTGCCGTTTTAAGAAAACCGGAATCAAGTACATCGATTACAAAGACGCAGACTTCTTGTTGAAGTTTGTAAATGAGCAAGGAAAAATTCTTCCTCGCCGTATTACAGGTACTTCATTGAAGTATCAGCGTAAAGTATCTCAGGCAATTAAGCGTGCTCGTCACCTTTCCCTGATGCCATATGTTGCAGACATGATGAAATAAGGAGGAAACCATGGAAATCATTCTAACTCAAGACGTAAATAACCTTGGTCACAAGGACGAAATTGTTAAGGTAAAAAACGGTTATGGCCGTAACTACCTAATTCCTCAAGGAATGGGACAATTAGCAACGGAAAGCAATCGTAAAGTGTTAGCAGAGACTCTACGTCAACGCGCGCATAAAGAAGAGAAAATCCGCACAGAAGCAACTGCAATGGCTGAGAAATTAGCTGCTACGAAGGTAGAAGTTGGTGCTAAAGTAGGTGAATCCGGAAAAATCTTTGGATCTGTAAATGCAATTCAAATTGCAGATGCATTGAAGAAATTAGGAATGGACATCGACCGTAAGCAAATTACTGTGGATAGCGAATCAATCAAACAAATTGGAACGTACTCTGCAGGTGTTAAGTTATACAAAGACATTCGCGCTACTGTAGAATTCGAAGTTGTTGCTGAATAAGCTTAATACAACATGTTAATATACGAAACCCCGATTTTATCGGGGTTTTTTGTTTTGTAATAAATCAATCTTAAAGATATTCCTGCTTGATAATTGTTTTTGAAAATTAGCATTAAGGAGAGGAAGACAAGCTGATCTGAAGCTTTAGCGAAATGTAAGCAAGTATTCCAATGAGCATTGGCAATTCAAACAAACTTATTCGTTATTCAACTGAAAGAATTGTATGAAGCGAATTTGAATGAAATTAGGTTTTCTTGATTTCTCGTTAAGGGATTTCCAATATTAAAAACTGCAAGAAAAAAATATTGGATAAACGATCAATCGCAACTTCTCCCCTTGATTGCGCCCTTTTGATAATTCTGTTCTTCCTCGGCTAATTCGCGTTCGGTGTCGTTTCCAATTTTTCGTTCTTTATACAAATCGAGGTCGGGTTGTCCTGCATTTACCCAAGCGGTGAACCACAAACTACCAACAGTAATGATGGCTTGCCGCATACGTCGTTCTACCATGCCATCCAGAAGTTTATCGTATTCTTTTGAGTATTCCTCACTATATACTTTCATGATTGATGCACCTCGGTTTTCGAAACTGTATTTTCTGTCGGACGGAAAACGCTCGTTTAATTCGGCTTCAAAACGAAGGACAGAATCTTTGGCCGCAAAACTTTCCCCAACGATTTTCCAGGCGAGTTCGAGAGGATCTTCCACATAGCGAGCTTTTCCTACAAAAAAGTCATAGTCGTCGTTGAAAAGTTCCGGCAGTCTCGATTCCCAAAAACCATGAATTCCCTTTTGGTTTGTCAATTGGCCATTGTAATTTCGGGTGGTATGCAAAGGAACGTGTGCATCGCCAATATAATGTCCCAAATCAGCAGAAGTGCGAAGTACCCGATCGTAGTCGTTGGCACGAAAAGCACTGGTTAATCGCTTCACCATAACATCGATATGCCAAGGAACAATACCATGTGCTCGTAAAGTATCTTCGGTATATTTAGCACAAGCCGCTTCCCATTTGTGTGGCATAGAATCGAGAGGAGATGATCCATATCGATCGAGGTCGATAAAATGGCGTGCTGCTTCTTCTTTGACAGCATAGCGGCGTTTGTCTGGATCTACAGCATGCTCAGTGATAAATTCAATATTGTGTTTGTAAAACCCGAAAAGTTCCTTAGGTAAAGAGAACACGGCGATTCGGTTTATCTCTTTATGAGCAAAAAATCCCCAACTGTTAGCCGATGGAATAAAATACATCAACGCACCTGTGATTAAAAAAAGCAGTAGGAGGGAGCGTTTTAACATGATTCTAGCTATTTTATTGAAATTGAATTTATATAAAAGCTAATTTTTTCGAACATACAATTCCACCATCTTGAAAAACAGGAATCACTTCCATGGTGTTCAACGAAAGGCAATACCGAATGTCTTTTTCGAGATTTAAGTTCTTTAAGCGATTACGATGTGATGAATTTTCAAGAAATCCGAATAAGTCCCCAGATGCTTTTTCGTATAAATAACCCGCCGCTATTGTCGAATCACATGTTGTAGAAAAGCTCTCTTCTTCCATGAGAATGCTTGCAAGTGCTCCTGCAAAAAGCGTGTCCTCTAAATTGAATTTATTTTTCCAACCGGCACATAAAATAATCACGTTACGCCCTTGAGGTTTTATCCAATTGGCCAAAGCTTGAATATTTAAAAAAGATCCGATGGCAATTACATCAGCATCTTTAGCCATTTCAATTGCTTGTGTGCCGTTAGTTGTAGAAATGGCGATGATTTTTCCTTGAACATCAGGCGTCATATAATGAAAAGGGGAATTCCCAAAATCAAATCCTTCAAGCTTTACAGCATTTCGTTCGGCAGCAACCAAAAATCCTAAATCTTTATAATGTTGTGCATCTTCAATAGAAGCAACTGGAATCATTCGTTCTACACCATGATAAATTGCAGTGCAAATTGCTGAAGTGGCTCTGAAAATATCAACCACAACAACAATAGAATCTGAATCCGCAAATAGGGGATAGGTTGCAGGAGAAAAACAAGTTTGAATTGAATTAGCCAAATCTTATGCGGTTATTGGTTAGATAAAAAAGGCATTTTTACCACTTTAGCTGCGAGAAGTTTTTCGCGAACCTTAATGAAAATGGTAGATCCAACCGAAGAAAGTGATACTGGAACATAACCCATTCCGATTGGTTTTTTTAACGTAGGCGACATAGTCCCGGATGTAACAATACCAATTACCTCACCCGATTGATCACAGATTTCATAGTCGTGACGTGGGATTCCTTTGTCGACAAGTTCGAAGCCAACCAATTTCCGTTGAACACCATTGTGCTTTTGGTTTTCAATTTCTTCACGATTGATGAAATCTTTACTGAATTTGGTAATCCATCCCAAACCAGCTTCAATAGGTGAAGTCTGATCATTGACGTCGTTTCCATACAAACAAAACCCCATTTCCAAACGGAGGGTATCGCGGCAAGCTAATCCAACCGGCTGAATTTCAAATTCGGCGCCTGCCTCAAATACAGCTTTCCAAATAGCATCCGCATGTTCATTGTCAAAATACACTTCAAAGCCACCTGCACCTGTGTAACCAGTTGCGGAAATTAAAATGTTCGGAATACCTGCAAAAGTTCCTTTGGCAAAGGTATAATATCCCATTTCGGATAGGTTCAGATCGGTTAATTTCTGAAGCGTCTGAAGTGCTTTGGGACCTTGAACGGCGAGTAATGCAGTACGATCAGAAATATTCTCCATTTCAACACCCCAAGTATCCTGCTTCTTTATCCAATTCCAATCCTTTTCAATGTTCGAAGCATTCACAACCAACATGTATTGATTTTCTTTGATTCTATATACTAGCAAATCGTCAACGATGCCACCGCGATCATTCGGGAAGCAAGAATACTGAACTTTTCCGTCGCTGAGTTTGGAGGCATCGTTGCTGGTAACTTTCTGAATTAAATCCAAAGCGTGCTCACCGCGTAAAATAAATTCACCCATGTGGCTCACATCAAAAACGCCCACATTGTTTCTAACACACTCGTGTTCAGCTATAACGCCAGTATAAGTAATGGGCATTTCAAAACCAGCAAAGGGTAATATTTTAGCACCTAAAGTCTGATGAATTTGATGAAAAGGGGTTTGTTTAACTTCTAATGTACTATCCATGTTTTTGTTTTTTACAATGCAAACCTAAGAATTTCGCACGTTTTTTTATCATTTCTTTCTTGTCGAATTTCAACGTTCGAGTTTGATTATATTCGCAGTCAATTTCATGTTTAAACTTCCGTAGAAAAAATCCTATGAAAAATATATTTTGTTGCTTTGCATTTGTGTCAATTTTAATGTTGCAATTTTTTAATTCGCCATTAAAAGCGCAAACATCCGATTGCTTTCAGCCAATTTCCTCGATGCAATTCCAACAAATTCAACGGGAGTTGACAATTGTTCAAGGGCAAAGTCAACGATATTCTGCGATTGATCGTGCAATTAGAAATTGTTTATCGACCAATCAATTAATTGAATTATTGGGTTTCATTTCGGAATGATTTTGACCGTTTAACACTTGCTATTGCAGCGTCTCCAAGAATTACCAACAAACAGGATGTTTACGATATATACAATTCATTTGCGTATTTCTCTAGTGCGTTCAGATTTCATGATTATATTCAATCTACCAAAGTACCTGTAATTCCAATTTCTCAAGCCAATAACGTAATTCCAATTAATCCATTACCCGTAAATCCACGTCCTGTTGAAATTCCATTCCCTCTTTTAAATTATCCAGATGCTTCTTTGTATAATGGACCTAAAAACTGCATTACTTCTCTTTCCGAAAATGATTTTAAAATGTATGTTCGTGAAATTGCAGTGTTGAAATTGGAAACGGAGAAGATGGAATCTGCCATTTCTCTTGCTACACGAACGTGTCTTTCGACTGCTCAAGCAATGAAATTGGCTACTTCATTGAATATCGAAAACAATCGCTTGGACCTTTTGAAGAAAGCATATTTGCGAATTTATGATGAAGTAAATTTTGATTTTGCCACACAGGTTTTTATGCATATTCCAAATCAATTAGCCCTTCGCGAATTTTTAATAAATGTGAGGAAGGCTAATCAAGTAGCTCCAGTTAAACCTATTTGCCAAGTGAACGAAATGGAGTTCAAAACGATCAAAGATCCACTCGCTGCAGAATCTTCTTCTTCTTCACGTTTGTCTATTGCCCGTGATCAAATTCCACGATTTTCATGTTATAAATCCAATCAGATAAAACAATTGGTAGCATTATTCAATTCTTCGTCCGATAAATTAAATCTTGCAAAATTTGCGTTCGATTTTGTTGCGGATAAAGAGAATTATTTTTATGAGATAAGTCCCTTGTTTTCTTCAAGTATGGACCGTCAATCCTTGAGTAATTTCATTGCAACCAAAAAATAATTGGAGCTGAAAATTAAGCAGAGTCAAAGAGGAGTTAAACAATCATTTCCGGGTTTCCGCTGTTTTATTTTTTAAAAGCGAAGCCGAAATCATGAAAGCCATGCTTGCACCAACTAGGATAATTCCCAGGAAATAGAGGCAAAGATGTGTTTCAGTATTGCTTAAAATGGCCAAATTTCCCTCTTGATCGTTGGCTACTTTGATGAAAAATACATTAGATGCTCCATGTTCTTGTTGCCATTGAACCATGCGCTCCACCCACATATTGTTAAACTTGTAATCATAAAAAAACATGAAAGCAGATGCCACAGAAGCTGTTAACACAAGTTGGTACATTCCACTTTTCATTCCTTTTCTCAGAGTGAATTTATTTCCCCAATCAACTCGCTTTTCTCGAATCCCAATGAACAGCATGATGAATACAATCAGTGAATTTCCATAACCAGATAAGAACTCCAATTGTAGATTATGAGAATGGAATCCTAAATAATACTGTGTTAATGTCCATGAAATCAACAGTATAGCTCCAAGTGCCCCAAACTTAATTTCTGGTTTTACCTCCATATGGAATTATTTTATTCGCAAAATGTACATAGAATAAAATACATAATCGCCAAGTTGACTGCAAAAAACTTTCAGTGTCATTGTTTGTTCGTTGATAGAATTGATTTCTTATTTTTGCATTCAACCATTTCAAAATGAAAAAAATCACTATACTGCTCTCGCTTTTCTTAATTTCTACTCATCTTATTATTGCTCAACACAGTAAGAAAGGTTTTGAATATTCAGGCGTAAAAACTCGTGTTTCTCTTATTGGAAAAAGCAAAATGTTTTCTGAAGGTGAAAAGCCACTTAACTTCTCGATATATTGGAATAAAAAGAAAAATACAATTCAAGTAAATGCTGGAGAAAAGGATACATGGTATACGATTAATCTCACGAAAGTGGATACCATTCAAGGTGTTGAAACTCATGTTGGATACTTAGAAGGTAAATCTCCAAATCTAGATGTATCAATTCCAGATAAAAATCGATACGAAATACGATTTCAGATGGATTGTATAACCATTAAAAAAGGAGAAGCTCGCCTCGAAGAATTTCTAGTCGATGGCGCAACCATTTGGAACGACCAAACTATTTCGAGCAAATAAGCAATTGAGAAATTAATTCGTAATCTGTAATCCGCAATCCGTAATTCGTA
>CAXNGM010000083.1:0-8224 GCA_964201695.1 Bacteroidia bacterium
AATCCTGCAAATTCACAGACTAGCATTAAATTATCTTCACCGGTAGAAAATTATTCAATTCAAATTTTCAATATGCTTGGTGAGCTTGTTTGTGATAAATCGCTAAAAGGAAATGACAGTAATACCATCGATTTAACAGAGTTTACTTCTGGAACTTATTGGGTGGAGATACAATCGGGATATTCTATTTGGAAAAAGAAACTTATTGTTTTGCATAACTAATATCGAATTAAGTAAGGGATTATTCACTTTGTGTTTTTCAGAATGAATGTTGTTTGTTCTAATTCAAAAGGATTTCCATTTAATAAATCAAGATTATGCTGAAACAATCTAACACCAAATAGTCACTAGTATTAGTGATTGACATGTTGATTTGAAAAGTAGACTTTTATCGGTGAATTCAAAACATCGATTGAATGCTCAAAAAGGAACGTTGTCATTTCAATAAAACCATATATTTAATTGCCTGTATCATTGGTTTAGCGACACAATCGTTAAAATCCCAAGATATCGAAACTATTGGCCAGCAAAAGCCTATTAAATTTACGGGAGGATTAACGGTACTTGGTAATTTATATGCCGTTTCGGGAATTCCTCCACGATCAAAGCCATTTATGTGGAGCATAAATGGTTCTCCAACGCTCACTATCTTGGGAGTTTCCTTCCCCTTCTATTTCAATATAGGAGCACAAAATCGTTCTTTCTCACAGCCCTTTAATCAGTTTGGTGTAAGTCCACATTACAAATGGTTAACTGCTCACTTGGGCTACAGAAGTCTTAATTTTTCTGCTCATACATTAAGCGGCATCGTAATGTTGGGTGGAGGGGTAGAAATAAGAGCAAAAAAATTCAGATTCGCTGCTATTGCAGGTAGAATAAACAAAGCCGTAAGAGAAGACACTTCACAGTCGTTTGTTTCACAACAGCCCGCTTTTAAACGTATAGGCTTCAGTGCTAAAATTGGTGTGGGGACTGAGTCTAACCATTTCGATATTATTGTATTAAAAGCAAAAGACGAGGCGGCAAGCTATGTAGATGCCCCGTTAAGACTCAATCCTGCCGAAAATTTAGTAGTGGGTATTAATTCAAAATTATTATTATTTAAACATCTCAACCTAGGTTTTGAAGTTGCTGGATCTGCTTACACAAGGAATAGCTTATTAGACTCGATAAATTACAAAGATGTTCCCAAAGAATTGAGAACAATTATGCGTATTAATATTTCTACACAATTACTCTTTGCTGGAAATGCATATATCGGCTACACTTCCAAATATGTAAATCTAAAGCTAAACTATAAAAGAGTTGATCAAGATTTCAACTCAATGGGGGCATACATTTTTCAAACAGACTTAGAGGCATACACGGTTGAACCAAGTTTTAATCTCTTTAAAAGTAAAGTGCGATTATCTGGAAGTGTTGGTATACAGAGAGATAACTTGCTTAAAAATAAATTTTCCACCACCGAAAGAACCATTGGTTCATTTAACTTAAGTGTACAACCTGGCCGAAAATATGGGCTCGATATTCAGTATGGTAATTATGGCATTACACAAAGAGCAGGCGTTATTCCAATAAACGACACTACCAGATTGGCGATTGTAAATCAAAACGTATCGTTAATTAATCGATATAGTAAAAGCAATGAGAACAAGGCAATAAATGTAGTGCTGTTGTTGATGTATCAAGAATTGAGTAGTCTTAATCCGTTTCAAAGTGCACAATTAGGAAGCAATGTTATTGTAGGTAATTTTTCTACAACGTTTTCTTTACTCAAAACCAGCCAAAATTTTACGGGCGGTTTTAATTATACTCGAACATCTTTTTTGTCGGGCGAGGCATTGTTGATAGGGCCTTCTTTTGGTATTGGCAGGGCATTTCTGAATAAGAAACTTGTTACTGGAATAAATTTCAGCTATATGGCTAATCAATTTAATGGAGTAGCAGCTGGAAGTGTTTTAAACGGAGGCGTAAATCTCAATTACAGGTTAAGTAAAAGTCACAACTTTTTAACCAATTTACGCTTCACTCATAGTGGCTCAACAAGTCCTGTTTCTTTGCCATTTTCTGAAGTTTGGATTAGTGCAGGATATCAATTTAATTTTAATTAATCTTTTCTATCATGAAGCGCATACTTCCCATTGCACTCGTCTTTTTTATGTTCTTATTTCAGCTTGTTCAAGGGCAAATTAACCCTATTTCGATAAACATAGCCGTAAATCCGCCATATTCGACCGATTTTTCGCAGTACATTTCATCGGCAAATCAAACAGTAGTTACCATTATAAATTCAAGTCAAGAAACCTACAGTGTATTCCTTGCAGGGAGCATAGAAAATTTAACAATTGATAAAGGAGTGAGTATCCCTTCAAATCAGGTTCCTCAAGTTCCTCCATTAATTATTCCACCCGGAGTGAGAATTATCAATGGTTCCGAATTGCAAGTTTATTTAAATCCTTCATCTGTCCAATTCCAAGGATTAACTCAACAAGAAGTGATAAATGGAAACCTTCCAGAGGGCTTGTATCAGATTTGCCTTCAAGCGATTGATTATACTACCTTGGAGCCTAGATCTGCTCAAGAGCCTTCGGGTTGTTCCAATGTTTTTCAAATTACATTTCTACAACCTCCGCTTCTTATAAATCCATTTTGCGGTTCAGAAGTATTACATATGGCGCCTCAAAATGTTAATTTTACATGGGTTCCCCCGGTAGGAGTTCCCTTAAGTTCTATATTGAGTTATCGTTTTAAAGTTATTGAACTGCAGCAAGGGCAAAATCCAATTCAAGCCATGCAGTCTACTTCTGTTCCGTTGATTAACGATATAACCAACGGAAATTTTTATCTGCTAACAGCCTTTAGTCCAGCATTGCAGGCAGGTCGAACGTATGCTTGGCAAGTTATAGCTGAAGATTTAGCACAAAATGCGGTTTTTAGTAATGGAGGCAAAAGTGAAATATGCACGTTTACTGTGGGAATACCCAACACCACATCCGAAGTAGTTCAAGCTACTATTGTATATCCTGCACCTGGAATAAAAATTCCCTTTAGAAATGTTCCAATTATAGCGCGTTTTGAACCGTTTTCTATAAACGATAGAGGATTTACAGTGAATACCCAAATAAATAATACCCAAGGCTTTTCTGACCTGTCAACGGTTCAACAATCTTGGCCAGTTGGGCGTGAAACATTCGTTCAACAACAAATCAATCAAAACCCAACTTTAGTACAATTGCAACATATTTCTGTAGGTAGAAATCTCTTTCAAACTCCTGGTTCGGCTATTTTAACCCGAGGTGCCGCACATACTGTTCAAAGTGAGCTTTCTATTCAAATGGAAAACGGACAAAGTAGAACAGCAACAGCCAATACTACTTTTTTAAATGGAATGCCACCAGCAAAGTTGATTTCGCCAATTAGAGACACAACTTTATCAAGCCATTCAGTTACTTTAAGTTTTAATCCCGAAAACTTTATTCAACAAGTCGGAGCTCAACAAACTTTGCTTCCCAATCCTGAAATTATCAAAAGTTTAACTGGAACAAATCCGTATTGGTTTATAGCAAAAATTGAAGAACAGTTTAAAATTGAAATTTCTCGGAAATCAAGTTTTGATACAATAATCAACACAAAATTTGGTATGCTGAATATCAATGATACTATTAAAACCAATAGAACACAGCAAGCAATTTTACTTAAGATTCACCGGCAAATTAAAAACGATTTTTTTCTAGCCGATACAGGAAGGTACTTTTGGCGAGTTAGTTACTTAAGTAATAATCTCGATTCAACATCCACAACCTATATTACTTCAGAAACAGGAAGTTTCTTCATTAGTGATGGTATTGCTGGCGAGCAAGTAAATTCTGCATGCATGGGCGAGTGTGATGCTCCTATTATTACCGATAGAGTCGCAGTGACCACCATACAGCTAGGAGATTCGGTGAGCATTGGTAAATTCAAAATGCGAATTACAGAAATAAGCTATTTAGGACCAGCTGCTCGTGGCAAAGGAAATATACATATTCCATTTATGAGAAGTGTATTAAAAGTAAGTTTCAACGACCTCCAAATAAACGCGGCCAAACAAGTTTTTTCAGGTTCCGCTGGAGCTGAATACGATAATAGTTCTTTACTTCCAATATTTTCAAGTAATGACGCATATCAAACTAACTTACCCAATGCAGATTCATTACAACAGTTCTTCGAAAGCAGGCAGCCCTTGCTTACAAGTAATCCGAACACTCCAATAGGATTGCCCCTAGGACTTGATAAGAGAATTGGAGCTGAAAATATTACAATTGCTGTTGTAGCGGCAAGCTTCAAACCCGAAAGGGCCACTTTAGCTGCTGCGCTTAACATTCCATTGTTTGGATTAAGGACTTTGTTAGATACCACTAATGGCTCGGGAATAGATAAATTAAGTTTTGGGGCATCAGATATTTGTTTTCATCCTTTTGGTTTAGCTGGTGCTAATATGGGTACACTTTATATGCCCGAAGATGTTGACTATGTGATTGCTCCAGGTCAACGTATCTTGTTAAATGGTACAAAAATCAACTTAGCAACAGGTGCAGTAGCAGATTCTGGTTGTTATGTAAGTTGGGATTGCGAGGGTTTTAGAGCATTGAACATTAAAGGAGCGGTTAATTTTGATACCACTATGCTCGTTGCAGAAAACCTCAAAGGAGAGCCCGACACTTCAAAAAGGGTAGAAGCAAGATTTGCATTCACCGTGAGAAGAACAGGAAACTGGATGGCAGCTTTAGATTTTGATAAATTTCAAATACCTGGAATAAAAGGTTGGGGCTTTGATGTTCAAGAAGCTACTTTAGATTTTAGTGATTTAAGCAATCCTGCGGGTATGCAATTTCCTCCAAATTATGCTGGTGACAGGTCTGTTTTATGGAATGGATTTCACTTAAAGAAATTACGCGTTTCCTTGCCTACAGAGTTTGGGGAAGATAAAGCTGCAAAAACAGATACTACTGATTTGCAAGTTGTTGCAGAATTAAAAACAGATACTGCTGACTCTAAAATTCTTAAATCCTCTAAAAGAATAAGCTTTGAGGTTAATAATTTATTGATAGACAATAGCGGAGTGAGTGGGAAATTGCAAGCGCTTAACCTTTTAAGTCTCGAAAATGGTTCTTTAGAAGGTTGGGGCTTTTCTTTAGATTCTATTCATTTAGAAGTAGTTTCAAACAGTTTTGTAAATGGAGGTTTTAAAGGTGAAATGGTTGCTCCAATAAGTCCTGCTCACCTTAAATATTCTAGTGTTTTAAGTCAAGGTCCTGCGCAAGGTGGTTTACGTTATGAATTTAGGGTACTTCCAAAAGATACCATTACAGTTCCGATATGGCATGCGAGCATTGATTTATTGCCTACATCCTTTATTAGTATTTTGGCAGATTCAGGGGGTTTTAAACCAAGTATGAATCTAAATGGAAGTATTGGCATCAATACTACAATTGGCGAAATACCCGTGCGGTTTGTCGGTGTACATTTCCAAGAATTGAAAGTTGAAACGAAAGCACCATATATTAGTTGTAATACCTTCTCTTACGCAAGCCCAGAAAAGAAAATGGCTGGGTTTCCAGTTTCTATAACTAAGGTAACATTGGCAAGGCAGACCTATCATGGTATGTTTAGTTGGGACGATACAGAAGGTGATAGAATAGCCTTAAATTTTCAGGTCAATGTTAATTTTAGTGGAGAAAGTAATAAGTTTGGAGGAAGCACCGAGTTAGCAATACTTGGCAGGCTGGACGCAGGAGATAATAAAAAATCGTCTCTTGTAGCAACTGGTGTTGACTTAAAATCCATTCTTATTGATGCCGATCTTGGTTTTGTTAAAGTAAATGGCTTCTTTAGGTTCTTTGCAGAAGATAGCATTTTTGGTAAAGGTTTTATGGGTGGCTTAGATGCTACATTCATCAAAACCATCACCGTAAAAGTTGTGGGTGGTGCAGGTGAAATTAACGACCATAGATATTGGTATTTCGATGCATCAGCCAAGTTTAAACCTGGAATTCCAATTTATTCTGGCCTCGAATTATTTGGTTTTGGTGGTGGCGCTTTCTATGGAATGAACATAGCTAGTTTACCTGTTTCTGCGGCCAATTTAGTGCCTAAAACTCCTACCGAAACTCCACCTCCAGGTTCTACTTTAAGCAGTATTCGATTAATTCCCGACCCAACAGCAGGATTTGGTTTTAAAGCTACCATTATGTTTGGTTCAAACGGTGGAGGACATGTATACAATGCTGATGTTACTTTATCGGGAGTATTTAGTACTTCTGGGGGCCTTGCAACCATGTCGCTTGAAGGAAACGCTTATTTCATGACCAATCCAATAGACCGCACTTTTCAAGCTGTAAGAGCTGGTGTTGTTCTCAATTATGATTTTTCTCAGAATATCCTAACTGGTTTATTCTCAGTAATGATAAATGTTCCAATGACCATAGTTGGTAAACAACCCGGAAACATTGCTGGTTCAGCTTATTTATATGCAGGTCCAGACAAATGGCAAATATTGGTAGGTCAACCCGATTTGCCAAGCCGGGTAGGAGTGAAGGTTGCAAATATGTTTGATTTTAACGCATATTTAATGGCAGGTCAGCAACTTCCGGCTCCTCCAGACCCTCCTGAAATTATCGAAAAAATCCTTGGACCAGGAACAATTGTTAGAAGTCCTGGTATTTCTAGTGGAACAGGACTAGCGTTTGGAGCATCTTTTATTCCACCTAAGTTTGATCAAAAATACCTAGTGTTTTCAGCAAAATTAGATGCTGAGGTAGGTTTCGATATGAACATGTTCGATTACGGTGGAACTAGTTGTGATGGTATTTCCGAAGGAGAAAGACTCGGTATAAATGGCTGGTATGCAAAAGGTGCAGTATATGCTTATTTGGTTGGTAGTATTGGTGTTGATGTAAATATGTTTGGAGAAGTAGTAAATTATAAGATTGTAGATGTTGCAGCTGCTGCATTGTTACAAGCAGGTTTTCCAAATCCAGCATGGATGAAGGGTATAATTGGCGGTCGATACAATATTCTTGGCGGTCTTGTTAAAGGTGATTGCAGGTTCGAATTAATGATTGGAACCAAATGCGAGCCTCCAATTGAAAGCCCGCTCTCAGGAATTAAAATGATTGGCGATATTTCTCCACAAGCATCCACCTCAGGAGTAGATTGCGGTGTGGCACCTCAGGCTGCTTTTAATGTTGATTTAAACACACAATTTACTTTGCCTAAAAACAACGCAGACGGAACTGTTTCAAATGAAAATTTCAGGTTTATCATAGAATATTTTACCCTTAAAAAAGGAACTATAAATGTTCCAGTAACGCTAAGCACAGCAACAGATAAAACAAGAGCTATGATTACCCCAACTCTTTTGTTAGAGCCTTTTACAAATTATAAGCTTAGTTTAAAAGTAAAAGCGGAGAAATTTCAGTCTGGAGCATGGGTGCAAGCAAAAAGAACAAATGGCACCGCTATCAGCGAAACATTAGATATTACTTTTACCACAGGAGAATTACCAGACAAAATAAGAGACCAAGACATCACTTATTGTTTACCCTTAAACAGACAAAGATTCTTTGCTCAAAATACTTGCGAAAGCGGATTTATTCAACTTCGTTATCCCATGACACATTTGTTTAATGCAGCGCCAGCAAACGGCTATCAGAGAACTTTTTATGCGCGATTCTTTCCTCAGCCTTCAGGCGCTCCGCTCGAAACGCAGGTAACCTACCTTTCATCACTTAATCGTGTAAGTTTTGTACTTCCAACTCTTGCTACCAGTAAAATGTACAAAGTGCAAATTATTCATAGAGATGTGCGTGTTGCCAGTAGCTCAAATTCGCAATTTGGAGGTGTAAATTTAGCTATGCAAGGTGTTTCTGCCCAATTTACGAGTATGATAAGTAACGGAGTTCAATTACGTAGAAGATTACTTTCTGGTGGTAGCTCTATTGCAAACAACGAGTTTTTGTATTACGAGTATTTCTTCAGAACTTCTATGTATCAAAATATTGCGGATAAAATTAATGCCTTATCTTCTTCAGGTACCATATATGAATATTTATCTCCTTACGAAAATTTAGGATTAAACTTAAATGGCCCTGAAAAACTAGAAAAGTTTGAAGTAGAAGGTTTTAGCTATGCCGTTGGTTTAAATACACAAAAAATTAGAATTCTTGATATCAAAGATGCCTAT
>CAXNGM010000084.1:0-8198 GCA_964201695.1 Bacteroidia bacterium
ATGAGGTTGAATTGATTCTTACAGATGATATTATTTCAAGAATAATGGTACAAACATGCCGACAATCAAGTTTGAGTGTTGTTTATAATGAATTGATGGGTTTTGAAGGGTCCGAAATTTACTTTAAAGATGAACCAAAACTTAATGGGAAAACATATAATGAAGCGTTACTTTGGTATGAAAACAGTGCCGTTATTGGTATGCAAACTGCTGATGGCAGCGTCTTAATTAATCCACCTATGGATAAGGTCTTTAATGAAGGAGATTTAATAATGGCTATTACTGAAGATGACGACACATTGATTATAGGAAAACAACAAGGCATTTTTGATTCAACAAAAATCAAAAACGACGTAATAGTAAAGTCGGCAACAGAAAAAACACTAATACTCGGCTGGAATCATCGAGGCAAAACCATTTTGCGTGAACTTAATAATTATGTATTAAAGGGGTCTGAAATTAGTATAGCTGCTAATTGTGAACAAGCTGAAACAGACACAAATGAAATAAAAAACATATTTCAAAATTTTACAATTGGATTTATTAAATCGGATACCACTGATAGAAAAGTAATAGAATCACTAAAACCTGAAATATATGACCATATTATTGTATTGAGTTATGTAGATGAAATGGATATACAGCAGGCAGATGCTAAAACCTTAATAACTCTTCTTCAACTTCGCCATTATGCTAAAGAAAAAAATATTGATTTAAATATCGTCAGCGAAATGATGGATGTTCGCAATCGAGAATTAGCCTCCGTTACAAAAGCAGATGACTTTATAGTGAGTGATAAGATGATTAGCTTGTTGATTGCTCAAGTTTCTGAAAATAAATCACTGATGAGAGTATATAATGATCTATTTCAAGACGAAGGTTCAGAAATTTATATTAAATCAGTATCAAACTACATTGAAATTGGAGTACCAGTTAATTTTTATTCAGTTGTTGAATCTGCAGCACGTATGAACGAATCTGCATTTGGATACTGTATTGCATCCGAATCCTTTAATTCTTCAAAATTATATGGTGTTTATATTAATCCCTCCAAATCTGAAATGATCACGTTTGCTGATGGAGACAGAATTATTGTTATGGCTGAAGATTAACCTTATTTTCTCAAAATTCCACATCAGATTTTCAAACATTTATAAACCGTACAATCAGCAAAACGGCTTAATTTATTAAAAAGAAAGAAAAGTAAATTCAAGCAAGAAGTAAGCATAATCCAAAGGTGAAATCAATTAAAGGTCCGAGCAATATTAAATGATAAAACTCCAATTGAAATAATAAAAGAATTAATTCGAATATTAATGTTGCATTAGCAAGCTGAGACTACCGATCTAAACTTAAAAAAGGGTTGAATCGTCTAATTGACTTGCTCAATTAAAGCATCTACAACAACTCCATTCAAAAATCCAATTCTATAATTTATAGAGTACTTTCCTTTTTCTAATTGCTTAATTTTGTCTTCAATTAGCTTTTTATGATTATCCGGGATTTCTGTCGCCCAGCTAATTTCCTTTTCTTTATTTAGTTTTACGTTTACAATAGAAGTTATGTATTCAATTTTTATATCTTCATATTTCGCGAATGCGAGCATTTTAATTTTTTCACCCTCAAAATCTATTTCAATATTTGAAAGCTTATTAGTTTCAAATACTTTATTGAATAATTGAGGTATTGTAGTTTTATCTACATTATAAACAGATGAATAATAAAGATATGGATTAGCATTTGAAACCAAATAGAATTCTTTTCCCTGAGTTTTTAATATCTCTTTTAACTCCTTATAACTCCACATAAGCTCTACTGAACATAAAAAACTGAAAGAAGTAGCATATTTGCTATCAATGCAATTTTTCAAAAATAAATTAGAATTTGAATTTATCTCATTTAAAACATCTTGATATAGAGCAGCATCAATAGATTTTATATCTTTCCTTTTAGATTCCTCTTGTGTAATTCTTATTCTTTTCTCCTCAATCTTTTTTGCTTCTTCCTCAATCTTTTTCGCTTTTTCCTCATTTCGTATTTCCTCACGAGTTTTTTGCTTATTCAAAGTGTTTGAATATAGACCATAGAACTGCTTATTATTTTCATGTTTAACCCATCCATGTATATCTTCGGTAAATGTTAGGTCATATGGTTTAAAAAAGAAATTATCCCACATATTCTCAATAGTTTTTTTTACTAAAGTAACTGGTACATCTTTAAGACTGTCAGGGTTTGTTTTTAAGTACCGTTCAATTTTAGACAAATTAACTATTGTTTCGGTATCATCAAATTTCTTAACTTCACTAGAACCAGATTGAATTTCTTTAGTAACATCTAAAATACAATATCCAGCCCTATACTTTTTAATTGATTGATTATTATTGTGCTCAATATAATCTGATTCAATTATAACACTTTCCGTATCTAGTTTCATCACTAATTTATTGCCTTTCATAAAATCTTCATAATTCCATGTATCAATCATTAATCCTTTCGAAAAGATTCTTTTGTCAGAAGTTAAAAACTTATCTCCTTTTTTAAATGTTGAAGTCCAAACCCCATCAGGTTCTCCATCAATATAATTTGCAATAACTAAATAATCGGCATTATATGGTGATCCATAATGCACTTTGAAAGTCCAATTACCTTCTCTTAAATTTTTTTTAAACTTTCCTGTTATATCAATTGTAGATTGGTCTTTCTTCCAGTTAAATACAAATCTACCCTCGTAAATTCTCTCATAATTTTCATTTTCAAAATAATCATATTTTGCATTCCCAACTGCACCTAAGCTTTTTAATGTGAATGCGCCATCATATGTTTGTATATTTTGACTTATGGCAGTAAATGTAAAAATGCTCATCAAAAACGATAAAAACCATAGTTTTTTCATGTTAAATAATTTATTTTAAAAGCTTATATTAGGACAGTTACCGTCACCGATTTTTTGTTAGTCTTGCCAAACTGATATAATTTGCCTATTTTGTTTGGTCATGGATAGTTGCAAAAAAACTTGCCGATTTTTTTATATTTTCTTTTCATGTGAATTATTACACAAACTTATAAATCCACTACATTCAATAATGATTCATTTCGTTTCATTTCAACATAAGCATCTGCCACGCTACTCTTTCTGCTATTTTTGAACTGTGGATCAGAAAATCATTGAATTAAAACATGCGTTGGAACAGCGCGTTGGATTTACAATAAATTCCATTCAGCGATGCAAGCAACTGGATGCGTGGTTAAAAGAGTACAATATTTTCATATCGTATTCTACATTATCTCGAATTTTTGGATTTAATAAAAATGGAGTTCTTCCGCGGCAACGAACGTTAGATTTACTATGTTCCGTTATCGGACATTCGAATTATGAGTCATTTATTACGAGTGAACTTCCGTTTATTCCTCATGTGCTTTACAAGACTGAAAATTCTTTTCATTTAGATTTCCTGTTGGATTCGGGTTTATATAGTGAAGCTGTTGATTTCTTCCTTGATTGCATTTCGAAGAATAACAATACTAGTTATTTAGCTTTGGCATTAGGTAAAGCGCTTTATCAAAGACAGACCAGTGTTAAAAAGGAACTGCGTTTATTAGCTGAAAATCCCTTAGGTCGTAAGTATTTCTATCAACATTATATTGATGAAGATGATTTAACCCAAGGATACTTTCATTCATTGGATGATCACTTTTCCTTGGGTGCTAGTACAAATGAGTTACTATTCATCGAATTGTATAAAGCAAGGAAAATCCTTTTGCGCAAGGACCGTCTACCCAATACATTTTGGGAATTATGTAACGAACATCTTTCCTCGTCCAATTCTTTACATATCAATTCACGCTATTGGGAAATTTGTATTCTAAACGAGTATGTTGAAAAGAAAAATGTTTCGATAGATACAATACAGAACATCGTTAATATAGCAACAGAATCATTGAAAGTTAGCATTTTCGGACTCATAGAATATGCTGTTGTGGGAAGGATTTGTAGAGCCATGATTTTAACAAATTCCTGGAGATATTTAGAAAAAGATTCCGTTTGGATAAATCATTGTCGACAAGTTGTTCTTGGTAGTCATACAGATATTGAATTTCAATCTGCAACGAATTGTTTCCTAAAGTTGGTATGTATTGACATCCCTCAAATAGATTTATCATCAAGATTGCATTGGCCCAATGCGTATTTTACTTCAAATCTATTTTTGCAAAAGCCAGCTCTTATTCGCATGGCAACAAATTTCTATCAAATTCATTTGAGAATTCACCCCGACTATTTATCCAATTTGCTTGAATCATATAGCAAAGAGACAAACGCTAATTTAAAGTAAAATTAAATTCAGTTTTTACTTGAGGAGAATTTCCCCAATCAATATTGGGTCGATTTCCTTGGAATTTTCTAAAATCACAATAACAATATTCACTTAAACAAATCAATCATTTTTCGCTTAAAATCAGGCGCGTTTTCGTATGTAAAATGCTAGCATTAACAATCCCAATCCGGCTATTGTTAGGAACAAGATGCCAGAAATTAATTGCCCACACAGCAGCGCCCACCAGCCAATTTTAATGAAGAAAAAACTGCAACAAGCTATGAACCAATGAAGCCATTGTGTTTTAGAAATTGCTTTCGCATGTGTGCCCAAAACTTCAAAAAAACGTTTGCTATGTGCTTCATTCACCGGAGAAGTGAGAATTGTAACCATAATCCATGTTGCACTTACAAGTGTTCCCAAAAGGATTAATTCCAATGAATAATCATTCAGTAAGAACTGCGATTTGAGCGCAACCAGGACGTTTCTAAATGCAATGGAATGCTCCTGTAATTGATGATAAATAAATGCATAGATAAGCGAAGCTAACATTGCCGTAAGCTGAGACCAAGCATTGATTCTTGGCCAAAACCACCTTAAAATAAATACCGGTCCTACTCCTGCAGATATCACAAACAAATGCCTTACAATTCCTAATAAGGACTCAAAACGAATGGCCAAATAGATACTTAGCCACGTGAAAATAATCATCCAAATGCGTGGAAGAAAAATCATTTTTTTATCTAATGATTTAACCTGGAATTTCTGCAATTGCCCAATAATCATACTCGAGGACCACAATTGATAATTGGCACTTAAAGAAACAAATGCCAAAAGTAACATGATCAACCCCGACCATTTTACCCAACCATTTAATTGTTGTAAAAAAACAGCAATTAAATTCTCTCCTGTTTGCAAACCATCGGCAGCATGCTCACCCATTGCGTATAATGGAATAAACATTAAGAAGACCTGAAGCACCATAAACAATAATATCCCTGTCATAAATTGACGTGCTCCTTTTTTTTCGGGTGCATGGAGTAATTTCTGCCCTTCCATATCAGGCAAATCGCACAAAGACGCCAACCACCATTGCAAACAAAGCAATACGAATAGATTTACCCAACTAAATGTATCGCTAGTTGTTGGAAATAAATCCAAGGAAAATCCTGCTGAATTAATTTTCGCGGCGATACTCCAAGGACTTCCTCTTTCGATAAATAATCCGACACAAAAAACACCCAACAAACCAACAAATACTATGGCAGTAATCGCATCCGCCATAATTCTTTTTCGGATATCGTTAAATAATGCAGCACATGTTAATAAAACTCCTACAAGAATATAGGCATGTTCGATTGGAATGGAAAAACCAATAGAAACAATAGATGCAAATCCTACGAGCGATTGTGCCATGATTAATGGGATAATAAATACGCCCAAAAACACTGCGCGGAAAGCAACAAGAACCTGAGCAGACCAACCAGAATAACGAAAAAGACTAAAATCATTTTCCGTTTTAATAGGTAATTTCTCCCATAAACCAGAGAAGAAAATCAGTCCCGTAGCGAGCGAGAACATACCACTCCAGGCAATCCAAACTCCCGGCAAATTATTGCTCACCAGATAGGAAGCAATCAACTGGGGTTCATAAAGCAAAGGCATGTTCATTAACAATGACAAACCCAGCAAGGATTTAATTGGGATTTTTTTCAATTGAATTTTACCAATTGCAATAATACCAACAATTGTCAAAACATTTCTGAGTTCAGTATTAATATTAATTTTTAAAACAAAAAAGACCTTTCGATTGCTCAACTGGGCTTTGATACTTATTGTTAAAGAAGATTTTGAACTAATTTCTGAGCTACTTTGTTTGAACTCTTTGATGCAACAATTTGGTAGTTAGAGATAATGTACCAAAGTAATTCCGATATGCCTGATAGAGTTAAGCAGGCTTTAGTGCGCTGGGAGAGTTCAGGCGGCGAGGCAGCGTTTCGCCATTTACACGATAATGATTTTATTAAGCAGTATCGGCGAAAAAATGCGGATCGAAAAAAATAGCGGCCTATATTTTGGAAACTAGTACCAATGCCCAATCGGTTTTTTTCGATGCGGGCTGAAGCATCGCCTGGACTTGATCTTTTGGTTACTTTTCTTTCAAGAGAAAAGTAACGGTAAAAGACAAGCATTGCACCTGAGCTCCACTTGAAAAATACTGAAACTCGTTTAGATATTTTTTTGGCGGGGTTCAGGCAAAGGTCGGAGGAAATTTTGGTAGTGTTCTAAAACCCCTTCGTTTGCTGAACTGCATCGAATAAATTTAGTTCTAAGCGTGAAATAATTCCAAACAAAAAAGCCCAGTCGATTGCTCGACTGGGCTTTGATACTTATTGTTGAAGAATATTAGTGAACTAATTTCTGAACAATTTTGTTAGAACCATTAGTTGCAACAATTTGATAGATACCAAAAGACAATTCAGATACAGAAATACGATGTTCTGAAATACCTTCGTTTGCTACAAATGTTGTTGTAGAAATTACACGTCCAGAGATATCAGCAATAGATACTGTCCATGTTTCGTTTGCAGTTGTTCCTTCAATTGAAAGGACAGTCACGTCACTTGCAGGATTAGGGAACAAGTTGCTTGATACTTCTTCGTTTGTAACGTTAATAACATCAACGATTTGCTCAGCAGCAGTACGAGCTGCAAGATTACCACAAGTTGGATTGATAACAACGATAGCATCAACATCATAAGCATCTGCAGATCCACCGAAAGAGCTTGCTGCTGACTTATCTGTTACACGAATGTACTGAACAGGTGTGTTTCCGATCTCAACTTCTCCATCTAAACAAAGTTCTCCAAATGAAGTCCAAGGACCATTTTCGAATAAAGAACCTTCAACCATTGCACGTTCAGGGTAAGAAGCACATGATGGATTTCCGAAAGATGTTTCAACAACTTTAATGTCAGTTGCAGCTGGATTGTTAAAAATCACATAGTCAAATTTAACAACCAAAGAACCACCGAAACCAAGAGCTACGAAGTTGATTGTATTGTTATTTTGTGCAACACCTAGAGCATTAGCAGGAATACGACGAGCTGCTGGAACTGCATTTCCGTTTCTACATGATCCTGGAGCATAATTAACAACTGTTTGAGCTGAACCACCTACTAAAGCTGTAGGAACCGGATTCAATTCTTCACCATGTAAACAAACAACACCGTCTAAGTCATATCCATCAACTAAACCTTGGAAAGATGCAGAGTTTGTGATGTCTACAAGTTTAACATATTGTGCCCAACGTAAACCTTGAAGATCAAAGTATGTATTTTGGCAACCTTCACCTAAAAACACCCAGTTGCAATTGTCTTGTGAAGCATACGCTCTGATTTTCTCAGGGTAACGTGCACAATTTTGATTACCGTTTGTACCGAAAGTAGTTTCAACAACATAGATATCATCACCTTCACCGTTCTTAATTGGATAAGCGAATTTCAAAACGATTTCACCTGCCATACCTAAAGTTACAAAGTTGTAGTTTGCAGCCGAAGTTGCAACATCACTATCTTCAGGAGTTCCTAATGCTTCAGATGTATTTGATCTGTCAGCAGAAACTGGTGTTAGGTTATCGCTTTGAGTACCTTGGCTGAAGCTAATAACTTCAACTGGGCTGCAAGTTACTGGACATGTTTCGATGAAAGAAATATCATCAATACCGAAGTCATTACCAATTTTAGTTAAGTCAGTATCAATGATACTTAACTTAGCAGAACCTGTGAAAGTAGCAGTGTATGTAGCAGATACTTCAATCCAACCGTTTCTTCCAGCTAATGGATTAGATGTTCCAATTACTACCGAACCAGAAACTCCATCATT
>CAXNGM010000085.1:0-8168 GCA_964201695.1 Bacteroidia bacterium
GATGGTTTTGACTTGCGTAACAACGCAAGGACCAGCTTCTATAATTGTGCATGGTATGTTCTTACCAGCGGCACTGTAGATGCTAGTCATACCGATTTTTTTTCCGATTAGACCTGACATTTTATATTTATTGTGTTATTTAAATTTATTCGTATTGATTAAACTAGACTTTAATTTCAACTTCTACACCGCTAGGAAGTTCTAATTTCATTAGAGCGTCAACAGTTTTTGAAGTAGTACTATAAATATCCAACAATCGCTTGTATGAACAAAGTTGAAATTGTTCACGCGCTTTCTTGTTCACGTGAGGAGATCGTAATACAGTAAAAATCTTTTTGTTCGTAGGAAGTGGAATAGGTCCACTTACAACAGCTCCAGTAGATTTTACTGTCTTAACAATTTTCTCAGCTGACTTGTCTACTAAATTGTAGTCGTAAGACTTGAGTTTAATTCTGATTTTTTGGCTCATGATAAATATAAAGAACGATTATGCATTTGCTGTTTTACCTTTTACTTTTGCGATTACCTCATCAGCTACATTTCTTGGTGCTTCAGAATAATGCGACGGCTCCATAGTAGATGTTGCGCGACCGGAAGAAATAGTTCTTAATGTTGTTACATATCCAAACATTTCACTCAAAGGTACTTTTGCACGTATTACTTGAGCTCCTCCACGACTATCCATTCCTTCTAACTGACCACGACGTTTGTTCAAATCTCCGATAATATCTCCCATATAATCTTCAGGAGTTACAACCTCAACTTTCATAATTGGCTCAAGCAATACTGGTTTAGCTTTAGGTAAAGCTTCACGGAATGCTGTTTTTGCACAGATTTCGAATGATAATGAATCTGAATCGACAGCATGGTAAGAACCATCACTTAATGTTACTTTAAGGCTATCCATTGTATAACCAGCTAGTACACCATTTTGCATTGCTGTTTTGAATCCTTTTTCAACAGATGGAATGTATTCACGTGGAATGTTACCTCCAACAACTGCATTCACAAACTGAAGACCTTCTTTTCCTTCGTCAGCAGGGCCAATAGTTACTACAATGTCAGCGAATTTACCGCGACCACCCGTTTGTTTTTTGTAAATCTCACGGTGATTAATTGTTGCAGTAATTGCTTCCTTGTAGTTTACTTGTGGAGCACCTTGGTTACATTCCACCTTAAACTCACGCTTCAAACGGTCAAGGATAATTTCTAAGTGAAGCTCACCCATTCCACTGATAATCGTTTGTCCAGAATCTTCATCTGTTTTCACGCGGAATGTTGGATCTTCTTCAGCAAGTTTAGAAAGTGCCATACCCAATTTATCAACGTCAGCTTGAGTTTTTGGCTCAATTGCAACACCAATTACTGGATCAGGGAAGTTCATTGCTTCAAGCACGATTGGATGCTTTTCGTCACATAGAGTATCTCCTGTTTTGATGTCCTTAAATCCTACAGCCGCTCCAATATCACCAGCCTCAATATATTCAATTGAATTTTGTTTGTTAGCATGCATTTGGAATATACGGCTAATACGTTCCTTGTTGCCACTACGAGTATTGAGTACATAAGAACCTGCATCCAAATGTCCTGCGTAAGCACGGAAGAAACATAAACGTCCTACGAACGGATCTGTTGCTATTTTAAATGCAAGTGCAGTAAACGGCTCTTTTACATCTGGACGACGAGTTACCTCTAAACCAGTATCAGGATTGATACCTGTAATACTTTCTTTGTCCATTGGACTTGGCATCAGCTCCATTACTAAGTCGAGCATTGTTTGCACGCCTTTGTTTTTGAAAGCTGTTCCACATACCATAGGAACAATTTTATTTGTAACGCATGCTTGACGAAGTGCAGTCAATATTTCGCGTTCTGTGATTGATTCAGGAGCATCGAAGAACTTCTCCATCAAACTATCATCAAATTCAGCAATTGCTTCAAGAAGTTTCCCTCTCCATTCAGTTGCCTCTTCTAACATATCATCCGGAATTGGAACTTCGTTAAAAGTCATTCCTTTGTCTTCTTCATTCCATTCAATTCCACGGAAGTTAATCAAATCAACTACACCACGAAATGTTTCTTCAGCTCCAATTGGAAGTTGAAGAGGAATTGGATTACCTCCAAGTACTTCCTTAACCTGCTTAACTACAGCAAGGAAATCAGCTCCTTGACGATCCATTTTATTAACAAATCCTAAACGAGTAACGTTATAGTTATTTGCAAGGCGCCAGTTTGTTTCTGATTGAGGTTCAACACCATCAACTGCAGAAAACAAAAACACCAATCCATCCAATACACGAAGTGAACGATTTACCTCTACTGTAAAGTCAACGTGACCTGGAGTATCGATAATGTTCAATTTGTATTTGTTATCACGATAATGCCAAAAACAAGTAGTTGCAGCAGACGTGATTGTGATTCCACGCTCTTGCTCCTGAACCATCCAGTCCATCGTAGCAGCTCCGTCATGCACCTCACCAATTTTGTGATTTACCCCAGTGTAATAAAGAATGCGTTCTGTTGTAGTGGTTTTACCTGCATCAATATGCGCAGCAATTCCGATGTTTCTTGTATATTGAAGATCGTGAGCCATGACGTTCTTTTGAATTTTTTTATATTAAAATCGGAAATGTGAAAATGCTTTGTTTGCTTCTGCCATTCTATGAGTATCTTCCTTCTTCTTGTGAGCTGATCCTTCGCCTTTGGAAGCAGCAACAATTTCAGAAGCTAAGCGCTGAGCCATTGATTTCTCGTTACGTTTACGTGAATACATAATCATCCATTTCATTCCCAAAGCGATTTTACGATCTGGACGAATTTCCATTGGAATCTGAAAAGTTGCACCACCAACACGGCGGCTTTTAACTTCTACAGTTGGACTAACGTTCTCTAAAGCTCGTTTCCAAACTTCATGTCCGTTTTCTTCTGTTCTTTTTTCAACGATATCTACTGCATCGTAAAATATTGCATATGCAATACTCTTTTTTCCGTCAAACATTAAGTTGTTAACGAAACGCGTTACCAAAGGATCGTTAAATCTTGGATCTGGTGTGCGTGCAATTCGTTTGGGGGTGGTCTTTCTCATGGTGCGAAAGGAATACTATATGCTTAAATTATTTCTTTTTGCCTTTACCTGCAACAGCTGCCGGTTGTCCTGGTTTAGGACGTTTTGTTCCGTATTTAGAACGACGTTGGTTGCGTCCTTCAACTCCAGAAGTATCGAGTGCTCCACGAACAATGTGGTAACGTACACCAGGAAGATCTTTAACACGACCGCCGCGGATAAGTACAATACTATGTTCTTGTAAGTTGTGACCTTCTCCTGGAATATAAGCGTTAACTTCTTTAGTATTCGTCAAACGAACACGAGCAACTTTACGCATTGCAGAATTCGGTTTCTTTGGAGTCGTTGTGTATACGCGAGTACATACACCTCTACGCTGAGGACATGAATCCAAGGCTGGACTCTTACTCTTAGTGGCGTTGGGCGTGCGTCCCTTACGTACAAGCTGCTGAATAGTAGGCATGCTTTTAGGCGTTGATTTTATGAATATTAAAAACTATTGTATCTAATTTGCCCAATTTTTGGGAGCGCAAAGATAAGAACTACTTTCTAATTCACAACTAGATGTGTGAAAAATAATTCCACATTTATTTTTTTTCTGTCCCTTTTGAGAAATAGGAGCTTCATTATTCTCTTAAATGCTTATTAACAAGCATGTTTATAATGTTATAATTTTTTTGCATTTTATTTATCAGTTTAAAAGAATTAAGATTTTTTCATTGTTTACTTTTGCATTATGTCTGATAGTTTTTTAAATGAATTAAATCCAATTCAACGACAAGCCGTTGAAAATACCAAAGGGCCTGTAATGATAATTGCTGGAGCCGGTTCAGGTAAAACGCGTGTTTTAACATACCGAATCGCTCACTTGTTAAATTCTGGGGTTGATGCCTTCAATATATTGTCTCTTACGTTTACTAATAAAGCAGCTCGCGAAATGAAGGAACGTATTCACAAAATCGTGAAGGGTTCCGAAGCATCAAATCTATGGATGGGCACTTTTCATTCTGTTTTTGCTCGTATCTTAAGATTTGAAGCTGAAAAACTTGGCTACCCGTCCAATTTTACCATTTACGATACCGATGATTCCAAAAGTCTCATCAAAACAATTTTGGGTGAGATGCAATTGGATGATAAGATTTATAAGCCGTCTCTAGTTCTAAATAGAATTTCAAATGCGAAGAATAATCTAATATCAGCCGCTCAGTATCTAGCTCAGGCGGAAGTGTTGGACGAAGATCGTCAAGCAGGTAAACCCAAATTGGGCTTAGTATACGAAGCATACGAGAAACGTTGTTTTAAAGCTTCCGCAATGGATTTTGATGATTTGCTTTTTAAAACAAACGTGCTTTTAAAAAAATATCCAGAAGTACTTTATAAGTATCAACAGAAATTTCGATATATACTCGTTGATGAATATCAGGATACAAATTTTAGTCAATACCTAATCGTAAAGAAATTAGCGGCTATGTATCAAAATATTTGTGTAGTTGGTGATGATGCTCAAAGTATTTATGCGTTTCGTGGGGCCAATATTCAAAATATATTAAACTTTGAGAAAGACTACCCGGAGCTTAAGGTTTTTAAACTTGAACAAAATTATCGTTCTACCAAAACCATCGTTCAAGCGGCAAACAGTGTTATTCGAAACAATAAAGAACAGTTAAAGAAGGTTGTATGGACAGATAATGTTGTCGGTGAACGTATTCGGTTACTAAAAGCAAGTACTGACAACGAAGAAGCCACATTGGTCGCAAATGGAATATTCGATTTAAGAATGAATATGCAATTGCCCAATAGCGACATTGCAATTTTATATAGAACAAATTCCCAGAGCCGTTCCATGGAAGAATCGCTTCGGAAACGAGGTATTCCATATCGTATTTATGGCGGTTTATCTTTTTACAAACGAAAGGAAATTAAAGATCTATTAGCTTATTGCCGTTTAACGATTAATCCCAATGATGAAGAAGCGCTGAAACGAGTTATTAATTATCCTGCTCGTGGTATAGGAAAAACCTCGCTCGAAAAGATCATTGTTGCTGCAGGTCAACATGGCAAAAGTTTGTGGGATACTATTGAAGGGATGGCTTTATATCGGCCATTGAATGGAGCTTCTGCTCAGAAAGTTATCGACTTTGTGACCATGATTAAGAGTTTTCAGCATGGTTTAAAGACTGCATCTGCTTACGATTTAGCAATGCACATTGCTCGGTCTTCCGGATTATTAAAGGAATTAGGTATTGACAAAACTCCCGAGGGAATTAGTAAGCACGAAAATGTTCTTGAATTATTGAATGGTATTCAGGAATTTGTTCATACGCTCCCCGAAAGTGATGATGAAGTGGCTGAGCGTACATTGGATGTTTTTATGCAAGACATTGCTTTACTTACCGATGCCGATGAGAATGAAAAAGAAGATCCCAATAGAGTTTCTTTAATGACGATTCATGCTGCGAAAGGATTAGAATATCCTGCTGTTTTTGTGGTTGGAATGGAAGAAAATCTATTTCCTTCTCAACTCTCTTTAAATAGCCGCGAGGAATTGGAAGAAGAACGCCGATTATTTTATGTTGCCATTACCCGTGCCGAAAAATACCTTACTTTATCAAGTGCAACAACTCGTTTTCGTTGGGGGCAAGTAACCCATTCAGAACCAAGTCGTTTTTTGGAAGAAATTGACCCATCTTTATTAGATATACCTGTTGCTTCCGAACCCAAGGGCTTTTTAGATTTTAGTTCAGATCGTTCTGACTTTGGGGGCTTTACGCCTCGAAACACCTCAAGTGCACTTAAAACAAAGAGCGCAAAACCGCAAGAATTAAATCCAATTCAACCTATGAAAGGATTTACTCCCTTGAAAAAAATCACTCCCGATACACCTCAAAATCCCAATATTAAATCAACGTTTATTGCCGATGATGTGAGCAAATTACAAACAGGAATGGAGGTTGTTCATGAACGATTTGGTCCAGGTAAAGTTCTCAATATTGAAGGACGACTGGGTGAGTTAAAGGCAACCATCTTTTTTCAAGAAGTGGGACAAAAACAATTATTGCTTAAGTTTGCTCGATTGAAAATTAAAGAATAGGCAATTTTCTTATTACATTCGTTATTCTTTACACATAATAATACAGCCCATAAGTATTTAGGGCAAGATAATTCAACAACATTCATGGAATACAATTCCCAAAGACCTCAACTTATTATTTCAGAGTACGGCCGCCATATTCAACGTATGATAGACCATACATGCGAAATTTCTGAAAAAGAAGAGCGAAACACAATGGCCCGATATATCATTTCCGTAATGGGTCAATTAAATCCACACCTCCGCGATGTAAGTGATTTCAAACACAAGCTGTGGGATCATTTATTTATTATGTCTAATTTTCGCTTGGATGTAGATTCACCATATCCAATTCCTTCAAGAGAAAGTTTTCAAACAAAACCGGAACGCATTCCCTATCCAAATACGAATATCCGTTTCCGACACTATGGGAAAATAATTGAAAAGGTGATTGATGAAGCAAATAAGGTAGAAGAAGGCCCTGTTCGTGAAGCTTTAATTGGAGCAATTGCTTATAATCTTAAAAAATCGTACCTCACTTGGAATCGCGACTCTGTTCAAGATGATCAAATTTTTAAAGATATGAACACGCTTTCGGGTGGCTTACTTCAGCCTGCCGAAGGTTCTAATATGATTGTTGTCGCAGAAGGAATTGCCCAAAATAATTCCCAACAACAAGGGAAGAAGTTTAATAAAGGAAGACAAAAACAGAAGAATTTCAAACGTAAATTTTGAAATAATAATCAGCACTATTTAAATGAATAGATTCGAAATTATTGGTGGAAAACGACTTCAAGGTGAAATCGTTCCACAAGGGGCTAAAAATGAAGCATTGCAGATTTTATGTGCTGTTTTGTTAACTTCCCAACGCTGTGTCATTCATAATGTTCCAGACATTATTGATGTCAATAAACTCATCGAGTTGCTTGGTGCATTAGGCGTTCTTGTTGAAAACCTTGGTAACGGCTCTTGGGCTTTTACAGCAAATAATGTGGATGTTGACTTCATGGTTTCGGAAGAATTCAAGAAGAAAGGCTCTGCATTACGCGGCTCAGTTATGATTGTCGGACCTTTACTTACGCGTTTTGGCCGTGGGTATATTCCAAAACCTGGAGGTGATAAAATTGGTCGCCGCAGAATGGATACGCATTTTATCGGTTTCCAAAGTCTTGGAGCATCTTTCGATTTCGATAGTGTTGAAAGCTTCTATAAAGTCGAGGCAAAAGAACTCAAAGGTGCTTTTATGTTGCTCGATGAAGCTTCAGTTACAGGAACAGCCAATATCTTGATGGCTGCAACGATGGCCAAAGGCACGACTACAATTTTCAATGCAGCTTGCGAGCCCTACATTCAACAATTATGTAAAATGCTAATTAGCATGGGCGCCAAAATTTCGGGTGTCGGTTCCAATTTATTGACCATTGAAGGTGTAAAAGAATTGGGTGGTTGCGAACACCGCATGTTGCCTGATATGATTGAGATAGGCTCTTTCATTGGACTTGCTGCAATGACCCAAAGTAATATCCGAATTAAAGATACTGGTTACGATCATCTAGGAATGATTCCCGATGTGTTTCGTCGTTTGGGCATAGAACTTTTTCGCGATGGTGATGATATTGTAATTCCAGAACAAGAGAGTTATACCATCAATAAATACATCGACGGATCTATATTAACGGTATCAGATTCTCCTTGGCCAGGATTTACTCCAGATCTTTTGAGTATTATTTTGGTGGTTGCTTCACAAGCAAATGGAAGCGTGTTGGTTCACCAAAAAATGTTCGAGAGCCGTTTGTTTTTTGTAGATAAACTTATCGATATGGGAGCCCAAATTATTCTTTGTGATCCACATCGGGCCACTATTATTGGACTGAATCGTAAGTACAAACTTCGCGGCATTCGCATGACTTCTCCCGATATTCGTGCAGGTGTTTCCTTATTAATTGCAGCACTTTCTGCTGAAGGAACTAGCATTATCGATAACATCGAACAGATTGATCGTGGGTATCAAAATATTGATACTCGACTTCAGGC
>CAXNGM010000086.1:0-8128 GCA_964201695.1 Bacteroidia bacterium
TGTTTTTCGTGAATGTAAATTCCTGCTACACTTCCTGGTCCAGAATTGAGGTATTTATAACTACACCAAGCTGCAAAATCAACATTCCATTCGTGAAGATGAAGTTCGATATTTCCGATTGCATGTGCCAAATCAAAACCTGCAAAAGCACCAACTGCATGTGCGGCTTCGGTAATCCGTTTCATATCGAATACCTGTCCTGAATAATAATTTACACCACCAATCATCACCAAAGCCAATGTATCGCCTTCTTCTTTTATCGCAGCAAGAATATCTTCCTCTTCAATTTTAACTTGTCCAGGGCGAGGTTTAATTTCTCGGATAACATCTCCAGCTGATCTACCATGAAGATTGGCTTGGCTTTGCAAAACAAAAAAATCAGACGGGAAAGCTTTTTCCTCACAAATAATTCGAAATCTCTGTTGTGTTGGTCTGTAAAAGGAGATTAGCAGCAAGTGTAAATTAACTGTTAATCCATTCATTGCAACGACCTCATTTTCCTTTGCACCAATCAATCTGCCCAATGGACCTGCAAACATTTCATGGTAATTTAGCCAAGGTCTGCGGCTGTGCACATGTCCTTCTACACCCAAATTTGCCCAATCGTCGAGTTCAATTTTGATAGATTCTGCAACCGATTTAGGTTGAAGCCCTAATGAATTACCACATAAATAAATTGAATCTTGCTTGTTTAATTGGGGAATCAAAAAGCGATTACGAAATGATGAAAGTTCATCTTGCTCATCAAATTTTCGCGCTGTTTCAATGGAGAATACCTGCGACATTGTTAATTTTTTGTCAAACATCCACATTCTTTATCACTACTGCAAATGTGATTGCAGATAGCCATAAAAAATTTCACTAAAATGGGCTTATGCAGGTATTAAAAAACGATTATAAAATTCAAATTAATTAATCGAGCCAAGAAAGTGGATCGAGATTCAAAGACAGGCAATGCTAATTTTTAGCAAAACCAAACAGTTAAACCACTTTAAAACAGGCGATTAAAAAAATAGAACAAACACAATGTTTTGTATTGCAAAACGATTAATAAGTGTATCTTTAAGGGTTGATTTGAGATAGGGTTGCCTTCGCATTAATTTTTAAATATTTAATGAACCTTGCGACCATTTTCGCCGTTGAAACAACAAAATTGATTTTTTTACATTATTGAAATTACGCATGCTTGAAGCAGTCGAAGAGACGACCGACCTTAGTGGTCATTTGAAAAAATATTTTGGATTTTCTAAATTTAAAGGAGATCAAGAATCTATCATTCGGAATATCCTAGAAGGGAAAGACACGTTTGTTATTATGCCCACAGGAGGTGGAAAATCGATGTGCTATCAACTTCCGGCAATCATTTCGTCTGGAACAGCCATCATAGTTTCTCCATTAATTGCTTTGATGAAGAATCAAGTAGATTCCATTCGGAATTTTGGAGGCGATTATGGAATTGCACATTTCCTTAATTCTTCTTTGAATAAAGCGGAGATAACGCGAGTTCGAGAAGATATAACAAATGGGGTTACGAAACTCTTGTATGTTGCTCCAGAATCCTTAACCAAAGATGAGAACGTTCAGTTTTTCAGAGAAATCAATATCAGTTTCTTCGCCATCGATGAAGCGCATTGTATTTCGGAATGGGGCCATGATTTTAGACCGGAATACCGAAGACTTCGTTCCATCATAGAAGCAATTGGAACAGTGCCGATAATGGCATTAACGGCCACAGCAACTCCCAAGGTTCAACAAGACATCATGAAGAACCTCAACATGGTGGATGCTACTTTTTATAAAAGTTCATTTAATCGTGAGAACTTATATTATGAAGTTCGACCGAAAAAAGATGTGGCCAAGGAGATTATCAAATTCATTAAGCAACATCCTGGAAAATCAGGAATTATATACTGCCTTAGTCGCAAAAAGGTAGAAGAAATTGCAGAAACATTAAATGTAAATGGTATAAAAGCACTGCCTTATCACGCAGGTTTAGATGCTTCTACTCGCGCTTCTCATCAAGATAAATTTTTGATGGAAGATGCCGATGTGATTGTTGCAACTATTGCATTTGGAATGGGAATCGACAAGCCAGACGTGCGCTTTGTGATTCACCACGAAATGCCGAAAAGTCTCGAAGGATATTACCAAGAAACAGGACGCGCGGGTCGAGACGGAGGTGAAGGAATTTGTTTGTCGTTTTATAGTTTCGAAGACATTCAAAAACTCGAGAAGTTTCTTAAAAACAAACACGTTGCAGAACAGGAAATTGGGCAGCAGCTACTTTCAGAAACTGTTGGATATGCAGAAACTTCCATGTGTCGTAGAAAATACTTGCTTCATTATTTTGGGGAAGTATACGACGATAGCGGCTGCAATAACATGTGCGACAATTGCAGGCATCCGAAAAAGAAGTTTGATGCCATGGAAGATGTTTGCTTGGTTCTAGATATTGTTTCTTCATTGAAAGGAAAATTCAAAGACAAACACATCAATCATGTTTTAACCGGGACTATCGATTCCGCTATAAAATCATACAAGCACGATCAGATTGAACTTTTTGGGAAAGGTTCGGATCATTCAACTTTGTTTTGGAGTGGCGTTATTCGTCAAACGGTTGTGCAGGGCTTCCTCGAAAAGGAAATCGAAAATTACGGCACGTTGCACATGACAACTGCTGGTACAGAATTTCTTGAAAAGCCATTCTCGATCATGATTACCGAAGATCACGATTACAGTGATACAGATGGCGATGATGATATTTCTGCTGCTGGCGGACAAGGTGGCTCGGCCGATGAGGTGCTTTTCTCGATTTTGAAAGATCTAACGAAGAAAATTGCCAAGCGATTAAACATGCCGCCTTACGTTATTTTCCAAGAGCAATCGCTTGTGGATATGACCATTCAATATCCTGTGAATATGGAAGAATTGAAACAGATTGCAGGAGTTGGTGGAGGAAAAGCAGAGAAATACGGAACTGAATTCATCGAGATTATTTCTCAATATGTGCAAGACAACGAGATTGATCGTCCGTTAAATATGGTTGTAAAAAGTGTGGTAAATAAATCCACTCAGAAAGTTTACATCATTCAAAGTGTCGATCGAAAAATCACATTGGAAGATATTGCTTCATCGAAAGGATTAAAGATGAACGACCTATTGGATGAGATGGAAGTGATTGTGCATTCGGGAACTCGTCTCGACATTAGTTATTATATCGACGAAGTGATTGATGAAGAAATTCAGGATGAGATTATGGATTATTTCCGTTCTGCCGAAACCGATTCTATCAATGCAGCAATTGCTGAATTAGGTGATGATGAAATTGGCGAAACAGAACTTCGCTTGATGCGTATTCGGTTTATATCCGAGGTTGGAAATTGATTTACAGGGGCTTAGGCCCCTTTTTCTTTCACAAATTTCTAGGAACAATAACACAAGAATCATCTTATCTTTCCATTCAAATTTAAGCATGCGCATTACCCGGCTCATAGTACTACTTTTTGGCCTTATGTTGAGTTGCTCTTTACATGCAACGCACAACAGAGCAGGGGAAATTACATACCGACATCTTGGTGGATTTCAATACGAAGCAACCATTATCACCTACACTAAATCGGACAGTCCGGCCGACAGACCCGATCTTGGTATCAGTTGGGGCGATGGAAGTGTTGATACTATTCCACGAATTAATGGCCTTGGCATGGGGGAATTGGTTGCTCCATCCATTAAAATGAATAAATATGTTGGAGTTCATACGTATCCAGGTCCTTCAGTCTACTTGATAAGTTTCGAAGACCCCAACCGAAATGGCGGATTGGTGAATATTCCCAATTCGGTGAATGTGCCGTTTTACGTTTCTACACAATTAATTATTAATCCGTTTTTGGGTGTAAATAATTCAGTTCAACTATTGAATCCGCCCATTGACGAAGCCTGTCCAGGTCAAATATTCATTCACAATCCTGGCGCGTATGATCCAGATGGAGATAGTATTTCGTATCGATTATCGGTATGTTTAGGAGAAGGCGGATTAGACATTATTGGATTTAATCAACCCCAAGCAAGTAATAATTTTACACTCGATCCAATCACTGGCGATTTAGTTTGGGATGCTCCATTAATGAATGGGGTTGGTGAATATAATGTTGCTTTTATTGTTGAAGAATGGCGCAGAGGAATTCGCATTGGCTATGTAACGCGCGATATGCAGATTAATGTAGTGCCTTGTAATAATCAGCCACCCGTAATTAATCCTCTTCCAGATTTATGTGTAGATGCTGGCACATTGATTAATTTTCAAGTTCAGGCAAGCGATGCTGACAGTCCTGCCCAGTCCATTACCTTAAGTGCAACAGGCGGCCCATTTCTATTTCCAGCTCCCAATAATGCTGTTTTTGCTGGTGTTACTCAATTGGGAAATGTAATTCAGAATTTTACTTGGCAAACCAACTGCACGCATGTTCGCAAACAACCTTATCCATTTAGTTTTAAAGTTATTGATAATGGGAATCCGAATCTTGCCGATTTCGAAAGTGTAAACATTCGGGTTGTAGCCCAAGCTCCTGAGAATTTACTAGCCTCGGCGTTGGGTGCGTCCATAAACTTGACTTGGAATCAAAGCCCATGCGAACAAGCCGTTGGATATGCTATTTACAGACGTTCGGGATTTTATGGATTTATGCCATCTGCATGTGAAACAGGTGTTCCGAGTTATACAGGATATACTTTTTTGGCAAGCGTTCAAGGCTTAACAACATTGACTTATACCGACTTAAGCCAAATCCTTCCCGGAGCATCTTATTGCTATATGGTTGTTGCGCTATTTAGTGATGGTGCCGAAAGTTATGCATCGAACGAGGCCTGCGTTCAGCTTCAAAAAGTGCTTCCCGTAATTACCAATGTGAGCATTGAAACAACAGCAAGTTCGGCTGGGCAAATTTACATTGCTTGGTCCAAACCGACGGAAATAGATACTGTGCAATATCCGGGTCCATACCGCTATGTAATTGAACGAGCTCCCTTATTAAATGGAACAAACTTCAGTGTCATTGATTCGCTTAACTCCATCGACGATACTTTATATACTGATAATTCAGTTGCGTTAAATACAAGTGATAACGCTTGGACGTATCGAATTACCATGAAAAACGTTACGGATCAAGCGTATGCTTTGATGGGCAAGAGTGTTCCCGCTTCATCCATTTTCATTCTAGCATCAGGTAGCGACAATCAAATCGATTTACAATGGGAAACTTCCGTTCCATGGGATAATGATACGTTTTTTGTTTATCGAAAAGCGACATCTGCATTGGTGTTCGATTCTATTGGATACTGTATTCAAAACCGTTACAAGGATGTTGGACTTGCAAACGGGGTTGAATATTGTTATAAAATTCAATCGAAAGGAGCATATAGCGGAACAGGATTTATTGATCCGATATTAAATTTCTCACAAGAGGTTTGTTCAAGTGCTATCGATACTGAACCACCTTGCCCCCCCATAACTTTGGTGAATGCGGATTGCGATTCTTTAAAAAATGAGATTTCCTGGGAATTTCCTGCCTTCGATTCCTGTTATAGTGATGTCGTTCTGATTCGAATCTATTATTCAACAACGAGCACAGGCGATATGCAAGTATTAAGTGAATTTCCAATTGGGTCGCAAAGCAATTATTTGCACATTTTAGAAAACTCAGTTGCTGGTTGCTATGCAGTTGCCGCAATCGATTCATTCCAGAATGAAAGTATACTTGTTCGTGCGTGCGTTGACAATTGCCCGGTGTATGAATTGCCGAATACATTTTCGCCCAATCTCGATGGAGTGAACGATACCTTCAAACCCTTTCCTTATGCTTTCATCGCTTCCGTTCAATTTGATGTTTTCAATCGTTGGGGAAATAAATTGTTTAGCACTACCAATCCAGATATTTTGTGGGATGGAAATGATGCTTCCAGCGGAACTAAATTGCCCGATGGTGTCTATTTCTATGTGTGTGAAGTAGAAGAAATTCGATTGGATAACAACGTTATTCGGTCATTAAAAGGTACAATAACATTGTTTGGAAACAGCTCAAAAAACGGCAATTAATTATGTTTACAGGAATTGTAGAAACCATTGGTATTATTGAAGAACGTATAAACGATGGGATGAATTCTTCATTCAAAATTCGTAGTTCCACTACCAATGAATTAAAAGTAGATCAAAGCGTTTCACATAATGGTGTGTGCTTAACTGTTACTTCTATTGATGGCAATTCTTATTGGGTAACCGCGATTTACGAAACCCTTCAGAAATCGAATTTATCGAATTGGGAAGCTGGTGTTAAAGTGAATTTAGAACGATGCATCCAATGGAATGGTCGACTTGATGGACACATTGTTCAAGGTCACGTTGACACAACCGCCATTTTAGATTCGCTTATTGATGAACAAGGAAGTTGGCGATTGGGATTTTCGTACGCGAAAAATCGGGAACATATTACCGTAGAGAAAGGGTCTGTTTGTTTAAATGGCGTGAGTTTAACAGTAATAAACAGTTTGGATAGTTCTTTTGAAGTGGCAATCATTCCTTATACTTGGGAACACACCAATTTTCACCAATTGAAAATTGGCGACCGAGTAAATATTGAATTTGATATTCTGGGGAAATACATTGCAAAACTCTATGCTCAAAATAAGGAAATGTAATGCTATCGAATTGCTTTTCCTGTTTTTTTATTAAATGTTGAACATTAAAGTCATTTACTTGTTGAATAAACTAATCAAGAAAAATCTACCCTTTTCGAGGTTATTACATTAGAATCTAACAAATTATGACTTCAAAATATTCGATTAAAGATCTAGAACGCTTAAGTGGAATTAAAGCACATACTATTCGCATTTGGGAGCAACGATACAGTTTGTTAAACCCGAATCGAACGGATACAAATATTCGTTTGTATAACGACCAGGAGTTGATGGTCCTATTAAATATTTCGCTTCTCATTAAACATGGAGGAAAAATTTCGCATTTAGCAAAGTTAAATAACGAAGAGATTGTTGACCGAATTCATGAAATGGTTCAACAACCGAAGAGCGCCAATGAGTTTTTTGATGCTCAAACCGATAGTCTAATTAAAGCGATGCTTGAACTTAATGAAGATCGTTTTGAAAAAGTAATAAGTACAAGTTCCCTAAAATATGGATTTGAGCAAACGATGTTGAATATTCTGATTCCATTTTTACAAAAGGTTGGAATGATGTGGAGAATGGGAGAATCGAATGTCTTTCAAGAGCATTTTATTACCAACCTCATTCGGAAAAAAATATTGGTTGCAGTGGACGCTTATTCCGGAAATACATCTCCTGGTGCTGATGAATTTTTGTTGTATTTACCCGATGGGGAATTGCATGAAATTGGGTTGCTTTTTTCAAAATACATATTGAAAGTTAGAGGGAAACGAGTTATCTATTTGGGACAAATGGTTCCGATTGCAGATGTGATAAGCTATTGCGAAAAATACAATCCTAAATATGTACTTACATTTTTTACTGCTGCATATTCTGTCGATTCTATTTATGAGTATTTAGATAAACTGAATTCGAAAATTGGAGAAACGAAAATCTTGCTTGCTGGCGCTCAAACACGCGATGTTACAATTCGATGGAAAAATGTCTCCCTGTTGAGTTCAGTTCATGATTTAATTCAAATAGCCGATAAATCTAAGTTCTAGATTCAAAAATTTAACTGATACGCCCAATGATCAAACAGGATCTTGGGCGTTTTTTATTGGATGGTGTTGCCGTTTTAATTGTTCTAAATTATAATGGCGAATTTTATTTTTGTTTAATCTTCAATTTAATTTGTTAAACAAAATATTGTTTAATACATTTGCTTAAACATTAAACAAAAATACATGTCAGCAATTGAATTCAACACTGCAGTTATAAATTTGAGTAAGCCACTTAAGTATTTTGCGTTAAACCTGACTTCGAATGATGAAGAAGCGAAAGATTTGTTGCAAGAAACAATGTTAAAGGCAATTAGCAACAGTCATCGTTTTGCTGACAACACCAATTTAAAAGCATGGTTGTATACAATCATGAAAAATATTTTCATCAACAATTACCGCCGAAACGTAAAATC
>CAXNGM010000087.1:0-8064 GCA_964201695.1 Bacteroidia bacterium
GTTTTCATGTATCATTTTTCACCCAACATTTTTTTAGAAGATTTTTCCTATGCGCTTCATGGAACGCAGGTTCCGGATTTAAATGATAAACAAAAAATTAGCAATTTAATGGCAATGATAAGTCTGTCTTTTCGTTTGACCAATGATGAGAAATAATTAAGGCACAATGATTGTTAAAATCCAACAAACCAAACTATTTACTATGAAAAAGTTCCTTGTATTTGCCTCTGCATGTTTTGTAAGTGCAGCACTTTCTGCTCAGAATCCAGCAGTTAAATCATCGCCCAAGCCAGTTAAATCAACTTCTTCGCCAGCTGTCAATCAAGCAGTACCCGTAAAAAGTCAACCGGTTCAGATGGAAGCAGTAAAGCCAGTAAATCCAGAAGTAATTCAATCAAATCCAACAATCTCCAATGAGCCCCAAAAACAAACGCCTGTAAAACAAGGGCCTAATCAAGCAAAACGCTCTAAGTTGGATGCTAACAAGAATTTAAAATCAGTGAAAAAAGGAGAATATCAAACAGCTCCAGAAACCAAGAAATCAAAATAATTTTTAAAATAAATTGTAAGCGCTATTGAGAAATCGATAGCGCTTTTTTAATTGCCTATAATGGAATAGATAGCTTCCTGAATTTCGATGCGAGTGGATAAGTTGCTCAACTTTTTATTTTCCGCATCAGGGTAAACGCGATTCGATAAAAAGATATAGATTAACTCTTGCTCAGGATCAACCCAGGCAATGGTTCCGGTAAATCCAGTATGGCCAAAACTTAACGACGATACACATTTACATGTTGGACCCGTTTTTTTATAATTCATTTCGGGTTTATCGAATCCTAATCCACGACGGTTTTCATTTACACAAAATTGACAACGAATAAATTCATCGATTGTGGCTTTTGTTAAAAAACGCTTACCGCCATATTCACCTTTATTCAAAATCATTTGCATCAAGGTTGCTAGGTTATTGGCATCTGCAAAAATCCCCGCATGCCCACCAACTCCGCCCATCATAGCAGCTCCTTGATCATGAACATATCCATGAATTAATTGCTTCCGAAATAAATTATCCTGCTCGGTTGGAATGACGTCTTCTTTATTGAATTTATTCAATGGATTGTATGTGATACGCGATAAGCCCATCGGCTTGTAAAATACACTATCTACATAGTTATCGAGGCTTTTATTGCTGTGTTTTTCGATTATGTATTTGAAAAAATAGTATCCCAAATCGCTGTATTTGTATTCTTTGTTTTTATTAACATCACAAGCTATAATCTGTGTTAACATGGAATCGGGATAATCGAAACGTAGAAACATGTTATCAGCTACTTTCCAGGGAAAACGGTCGCTTCGTTCTTTACTATAAAATTGCGCCCGTGTAGTTTCGTTTGAAATAGTTCGTGTAAAAAACGGAATCCATGCAGGAAATCCTGCTTGATGGGCCAGTATATCGCGCAGTCTCATTCCTCCTTTGTTGCTCGATTTTAAAAATGGAATATAATCACCAAGGGTTTTATCGATGTCTATAAAATGCTCATCAACTAAACGCATAATAGAAATTGTACTTGCAGCAACTTTGGTTATTGATGCGATGTCGTATAAGTCGGTAGTTTTTACTTTGGCTGAATTATCACTGTAGGTTTTACTTCCAAATGCCTTGTTATAAAACACTTTACCTTTTTTTGCAATGAGCACCTGACATCCAGGAGTTGCTTTTTGTCGAATGGCTAAAAGTGCTAATGAATCAATCCTGCCTAACAAGTCTGAACGAATTCCTAACTCTTCGGGAAGAGTATATTTTAAACGTGTAACTTCAGATAACACCTTTCCAGAACCGGCTTTAAATCGGTTATTAACGGTAACTGGCAACTGTCCATTTGCTTTAATACCTCCGAAAATCAATTGAGCCGAAAGTTCCTGACTTTGTGGATTATCCTCATACGAAACAATGATTCCATCGGGATTAACAGTATTGTCCAATTTATTTAGACTGTATGGGTTCGCAAAAAGATTTACAATCACCCGCGAATGTTTACTAAGACTTTCAATGAGTTCACTGATTTCTTTGGTCATGCCGGCACTTTTCGACATGGTATTCTTTGGATTGTGAATGCCAATAATGACCACATTGTATGTTTTTAATTTATTCAACAACTCAGCTTTATGCTTTTGAAGATGTTCTTTCTCGACCGAAAATCCATCCACCTTGGTGTATAAATTCAAAGTCGTATTAAAGACCGAATTCGATTTATCATCCATGCTCAATGAAGCAATTTTCAGTGTTTCGAGGTTATTTAATGGCATGATTTGTTTGTTTTCAAGAACCGTCAAAGAAGCTTCGGTAAGCTCACGACGAAGCAATTCTGATGCATTGGTATGTAAATCGTCAAACAGATTTTTGACTGAGATTTTAGGTGTTTTCTTTAAACCTAGCCATGCTTTGGCTTCTAGAATTTTTCTGCAACGTAGATCAATTTCCTCTTGCGTAATTTTCTTCTCTTCAATGGCTTTTTTTATTTGTTGAATGGCAACGGGAACATCTTCAGCAAATAACAACACATCGTTACCTGCTAAAAGCGCTTTTACATCCACAAATCCAGGTTGATCATGCGTGCTGATTCCTTTCATGTTCAATGCATCTGTAAACACCAAGCCGCGAAATCCCATTTCTTTTTTCAATAAAGTGGAAACAACAGGATGCGACAATGTAGTGGGTAATGCTTTCGTAGAATCGAGTGCAGGAACAAATAAATGCGCAACCATAACACTACCTAATCCATTGCGAATGAGTTCACGGAAAGGATATAATTCCAAAGAATCGAGACGAGTGCGAGAATGATTGATTGTTGGTAAAGCTTTGTGAGAATCAACATCCGTATCTCCATGTCCTGGAAAGTGCTTTGCATTCGATAATACTCCAGCATCCTGCATGCCTTGCATATAGGCAATTCCTTTTCGGGCAACATTGTATTTATTTTCACCAAACGAACGCATATTTATGACGGGATTGGATGCATTATTATTTACATCAACCACCGGAGCAAAATTTACCTGAATGCCCATTCTCGTGCATTGACGAGCAATTTCTTTTCCCATCAAATAAATAAGCGAGTCGTTCTGAATGGCTCCTAATGTCATTTGTTTAGGAAATGATTGTGTTGAATCTAAACGCATGGAAAGCCCCCATTCACCATCAATCGAAATCATTAATGGAACATTCGATAATTGCTGGTAATAATTACACAATTTAGCTTGTCGAGCAGGACCGCCCTGCATGAAAATCAACCCGCCTACTTGACTTCCTTGTATCAATTTTGCTATTTCATCCTGATGCTCTTTGGGTTTATTGGAATACGCCGCGACCATAAAAAGTTGTCCGATACGTTGATCAGGCGTGAGTTTTTTCATGACACTATCCACCCAAGCTTTATTTTTTCCTTCGAATGGAGGAGTTCGTATCTCATTAATCTTTTTTTGTTGATTGAAAGTTGACCTAACACCTGCAACGGAAAGCAAGGAGATAAAAAGAACGAATAATATACGTTTCATGGAGTAAAAACTAGATTCAAAACGTAAAAATAGTGCCTCAGGTATTGACTAAGTAATTTGTTTTTTTTATCTATTAACAAACGTGCGTGAACACTTTTATCTAAATATTAATCGAGGGAAATCAAGATAAAATCTTGAATCGTATTTCGATTTTTCATACCTTTAATTCAATGAAATTTAGCAAAATTCAACTCGTCATCTTTATTCTTTTAATCAGTGTAAGCAATTCGCTTTCAGCACAAAAAGGTATTCAATGGGGTTCTGAAATTTTTAAGCCATCGAGTTCAACTTCATTTAAAGTTATTGGCAATTGGCCCGAAGGTGTTTTGATGCAAGCTCGAACACGAAGCAAATTGTTTTCGTCTGGAAAAACATTCATTCAGCGATTCGATAATTTTACCCTGTTGCCACAATTCAACAAGGAGATCAAACTTGAAACTACAAAAGGAAGTAAGACACTCGAATACGCTGTACTAGAGCGAGTAGGGGATTACCCCGTTTTATTTGCCTCCTATTTTAATAGTGATAAAGACAAGATTGAATTGTATGGCCGTAAATACAATTTAGAAGGTGAACCCATTGGCAAAGAATCCAAGATAGCAGATTTTCCAGCTACTCGAAAGAGCCAATTGGATGCATTAAAATTTGTGCAATCGAGCGATAGTAGTTCTATGCTCGCTTTTTATTCTGAAAAGTTTGATAAGTATGCGAACGAAAAAATGGAATTTCAACTGTTTAATCAAAACCTCGATGTTATTTGGAGTCGTAGTGTTGAATTTCCATACACTAATCGAAATTTCGAAATTCATAGAACGCTTGTCGATCCTCAAGGACGAGTATATATTTTGGTGAAAGTGCGTTTCGAAAAAGAGGATATCGATCGTAAAGCAGGTCCTCGTTATCGATACAGTTTAGTAACTTTTGCAAGCGATTCAACGCTCGTAGAAGATTATGATATCAATTTGGGTACTAACTACATTTCTGATATTGATATGTTGTTTGATGAAAACAATCGGGTTATTTGCAGTGGTTTTTACTCTGAACGCGGCATTGGTCAAGCAGCTGGGACATTTTATATGGAAATTGATCGCAATAAGAAGGAAGTCCTTAATAAAACGCTTTCGGCATTCGATAAAAGTTTTGCTGCTAGTTTCATGGAAAGTGCCAAAGTGAAAGGAAAGCTAGAATTATCTGATTTCAAACTCGATCATTTTGTGCGTTTTCGAGATGGTTCTCTTGGACTTATAGCTGAGCAATATCTGGTTGATCAAGTTTGCTTTCAGGATTTTAGAACCGGCATGTACAATTGCAATTACTATTATTATTACAACAACATCATCGTTGTGAAATTAGACAGTTTAGGCAATATGATTTGGACAGCCGATATTCCAAAATACCAAGAAAGCTCGAACGATGGTGGGTTTTATTCTTCGTATTCTTTTGCTTTTGATGGTGATAACCTTCATTTTATCTTTAATGATAATCCCAAAAATCTCATTGAAAAAAATCAGAACAACGCCCGTGTAATGAATAATGTGCGTCGCTCGGTTCCAGTATATGCCCGAATTAGTGGCAATGGTGAATTTAGTCGTCGACAAGTTTCATCTGAAAAACGTCAGCGATTATTCTTTGTTCCCAATTACTCCTCACAAATTAGCGAGAGATCCATTTGGTTAGTTGGTATGACAACTAATAAATATAAAGCAGGAGTTTTGTTGTTAGATTGATTGTTTGATTAAAAAGGATCATCTTTCAAAACAAATATAAAACCGCCTGCCTGATCGGTTTCACAATCAACAATATCCCATCGTAAAAATTGAGCTAAAGTTCGAGCAGTGGTAAATCTAGGAAGCTTACTAATTTTAGAAGCCTGATTTAAGTTGAGCCATTTTTTATCTTGCAAAGCTATGAGCACTCGTTGTTCTTTCTCCGAAAAATGAGCCGGTGGTTCTTTACGAGTTTTATCCATTTTCCACAATTCAATATGAACTGGAGAAGCCAAGCGATTGGAAGCACCATAACGTAACCAAGCTTTACTGTTTCCGGGTTCTGTTTCCGCTTTTACAGGTTTTTCAAGCGAAGGAGCAATTGTTGCTTCCAAAATTAATTTACCATCAACATCCCAACGCCGGGTTTTTAATTCTACAGGAGGAAAGCAATACATCGAAGCAGCCGCTTCCAACATATAAATCTCCTCATCGATTCGAATACCTGCCAAAACTCCATTGTCTTTTACACCAATCAATAAAGTACCTCCATCTGCATTTGCAAAAGCTGAAATGGTAGCAGCAATGCGTCTTGCGGAGTTTAATTCAAATTTAAACTCAAGTGTTTGACTTTCTCCTTGAGCAATGAGCTCTTTCAATGGAAGCATGAAGCGAATATACAGAAGCAATTTGAACATTCTTGTTAATAGTGCTGTGAGCAATTCAGTTTTTTTTTAGCGATTCCGAATGCTTGGTCTATTAAATTTGTAAAATGCTTCAACGCCTTTCTATTCAAAATTATGCGCTAATCCAGGAACTGAGTATTGACTTACGCTCCGGTTTAACGATTATAACGGGAGAAACAGGAGCTGGTAAATCCATATTATTGGGTGCATTGGGTTTATTGCTAGGCGATAGAGCCGATCCATCTGTGTTGCGCGACTCAAGTAAAAAGTGCATCGTAGAAGCGCAGCTGCATATAGAAAAGTATAAACTGAACGACTTTTTCAAAAGTCATGATTTGGATATGGAGCCCATCTGTATTCTCCGTCGTGAAATTAATCCTGCAGGGAAATCACGTGCATTTATAAACGACACTCCCGTAAATCTTAATCAAATCAAAGAAATTGGTGCTCGCTTAATCGATATTCATTCTCAACACGATACTTTACTGTTGAACAGTTCAGTGTTTCAGCTTCAATTACTCGATGGACCAGCTTCAAACTCAGCATTGCTTCAAATTTATAGGGAGTTATTTGCATTGTGGAAAAAGAAGAAAAAGGAATTGGAGGATCTTCGCTTGGAAGAAATTAAACTTCGATCTGAACTCGATTTTCTTCAATTTCAATTCGATGAACTAGAACAAGCTGCTATTCGTCCAAACGAATTTGGTGAACTCGAAGCTGAATTTTCGATTTTGAGTCATGCTGAAGAAATTAAAATACAATTGACCCAAGCACTTCATCTATTGGATGGAGAGAATCAGAGTGTGAGTGCAGGAATGAAGCAAGCGATGCAATCTTTTCAACAAGCAGCTCGTTATTCAAACAACCTAAGTTCTATTCAAGAACGCATTCAATCGATTCACATTGAACTTCGCGATGTGATTGATGAGACAGAACTACTTACCGAAAAGCTCGAAGCAGATCCAAAGCGACTTGAAATCATACGTACCCGACTCGATTTACTCAATCATTTATTGAATAAACACCGTGTTTCATCAAGCGATGAATTGGTTGAATTGAAACAGCAATTTGAAGAACGTATTAATCAGGCAACTTCCGTTGGACATGACTTAGAGCGATTGGATAAAGAACTTGATGGAGTTTATCAAGAGCTACTTCAAAAGGCCGAATCAATATCCAGTTCAAGAAAGGCGGTAATTCCTAAATTGATCAAAGAAAGTACTCGCTTGTTGGATCGATTGGGTATGCCCAAAACCACATTAAGCATTGAATTGAATAGGAGGGAGCAACCCGATTTCAATGGTTTGGATAAAGTAACTACATTGTTTTCTGCAAATGCAGGTTCAGTTCCACATGAGTTAAGTAAAGTTGCCAGTGGTGGAGAGTTATCACGATTGATGTTGAGTTTGAAAAAGATTCTTGCTGGTTCGGTTTCTTTGCCTACCATTATTTTTGATGAAATAGATACTGGTGTATCTGGAGCAGTCGCCGATAGTATGGGAGATATTTTAAAAGAAATGGGCGATGAGATGCAAGTGCTAGCCATCACGCATTTACCTCAGATTGCTAGCAAAGGCAATGATCATTTAAAGGTGGTTAAAATCACCGTTGGAAAAGAAACAAGTTCTCAACTCATTCGCCTACAAGAGAAGGATAGGATTGAAGAAATTGCAAGTATGTTAAGTGGAAAAGAACTTTCTGAAGCAGCAATAAGCAATGCACGTTCATTGCTTGGATTGAGCAGTTAAACATTTCTTTTACATTTACATTTTGAAACACGCATCATTATAAAATAAAATAAACGAAAACTCATTAACACAAACAAGCATGAATCAGTTATTAAAAGGAAAACGCGGAATTATTTTTGGGGCATTGGATGAGCAAAGTATTGCATGGAAAGTAGCCGAATGCGCTCATGCCGAAGGAGCAGACATTGTTTTAACAAACGCTCCCATTGCAATGCGTATGGGGGAAATAAACAAATTAGCAGAAAAATGCAATGCTCAAATTATTCCTGCAGATGCAACTTCTGATGAAGATTTGAATAATCTCTTTACGAAAGCACAAGAAATTTTGGGTGGTAAAATCGATTTCGTTTTACATTCCATTGGTATGTCGCC
>CAXNGM010000088.1:0-7986 GCA_964201695.1 Bacteroidia bacterium
AATGAAACGGAAGGGTGAGTTTATTTTTCATTCATTGTTCATTTGGGCCATGTATTTTTTCATGACCTGGGTTTGCGTTTTTGCTTATGATCCAACTTCTGCATTAAGCGCATTCGATGGATTATTTTTGATGGTGGTTGGCGGATTGGGAATGACGGCTCCTGTTCAAGGTGGATTTGGAGCATTTCATTATTTGGTTGAAAAAGCACTTTTATTATACGATATCAAGCCTTCTATAGATTCGATAACGGGATCAGAACTCCGTCCAGGTTTGGTATTTGCCACTATTGTTCATTCCACTCAATTTATAATGACGTTGATGCTTGGATTAACTGCCGTAATTCTTGTGGCGCTCAAAAAAAAGAAAAAAAATGCAAAAGAAGCAGCTTGAATTCATCGAAGATAAAGTAATTCCAAGCGATAAAATTGAGAAACAAGGTAACCTTTGGCGTTTTCTAGGCAATCGAATTGTTTTCACTAACGGCTGCTTCGATATTTTACATCGTGGACATATCGAATATCTCGCTGCAGCTGCAGATTTAGGAAGTAAATTAATTATTGGATTAAACAGTGATGCTTCCGTTGGCAGATTGAAAGGTGCTGGAAGACCTATAAATTCATTTCAAGATCGAGCTTTGGCTCTTGCTGCTTTGCGTTTTACTGATGCAATTGTTGAATTTGATGAAGATACTCCTTTGCAATTAATTCGCATGGTAAAACCCGATTTTTTAGTAAAAGGTGGCGATTACACTTACAGCGAAATTGTTGGTGCAATTGACGTTGAAGCTAATGGAGGAGAAATTGTTATCATCTCTTTTACAGAAGGTTATTCAACCACTTCTTTTCTTAAAAAAATTCAAGGTTGATTTTGGCGTTTGAAAACGAATTTTTTTTAATACGTTTGTAGTATCATATTTTGAAATGACTATCACACGTTTTCTAATTCTATTAATAATGCCATTGATGCTTATTCTTGCTTCCTGCAAAGGGAATCAGGAAAATAAACTCATTGGTGTTTGGAAGCAAACGCGTTTTGATGCCTTGCCTGAAGACCTTCCTTATTACGAATGGGAATTCACTTCCGACAATGATTTGATTAAGTATGAAGTCACTGAGCTAGAAAAGAAATTCAGTACTACTGGTCGTTGGGGATTCTCGAAAAACAATCGTTTAAATATTTCGAAGTTTGATATTGGATTTAATGGTGAATGGGAAATTGTAACGCTTAAGAAAGGCGTTCTACGCATGGTTTTAAAAGTGTATGATGAAGAAACTGGTCAAGGTGCTGGACAGGTTTTGGTAGAATTCGTTCAAGAAAGATAATAGGATTTCTAGATTTTTTTAAGCTCTCACTCGAGGGCTTTTTTTTATTATGGCCAAAATCAAAACTAGTTTTTATTGCCAAAGTTGTGGGCAAGAATCACCAAAATGGCAAGGAAAATGCCCCAATTGCGGTGCCTGGAATAGCTTTGCAGAAGAACTCGTTCAAAAAGATAAAGCCAAGAAAAGTTGGGTAAAAGGCGATTTGCCTGCTAAAGCACCTCAACCCGTTCGTATTACAGAAGTAGAGCAACATGCCGAAGTTCGGATTGATATGGGCGATAGTGAGCTCAATCGAATCTTGGGTGGTGGGCTCGTTCCCGGCTCCTTGATTTTACTGGGAGGAGAACCTGGAATTGGGAAGTCGACATTGATGTTGCAAGTGGCAGTAAAATCCACAAAGCTCAAAGTGTTGTATGTATCAGGGGAAGAAAGTGAACAACAAATTCGCATGCGTGCCGAACGCATTGGCATACAAAACCCAGACTGCTTTGTATTGGCAGAAACAGGCATGCAACGCATCTTTCAACATATTCAGCAAGTACAACCTCAACTGTTGGTGATTGATTCAATTCAAACACTTCAAACCGATACCATCGAATCTTCCCCTGGAAGCGTTTCTCAAATTCGAGAATGTACTGCCGAACTTTTACGCTTTGCCAAAGAAAGCTCTACTCCGGTAATGCTGATTGGCCACATCACCAAAGACGGCCAAATTGCTGGACCAAAAATCCTCGAACACATGGTAGATGTGGTATTGCAGTTTGAAGGCGACCGCAATCACTTGTATCGCATTGTTCGCTCCGTAAAGAATCGTTTTGGTTCGACAGCCGAAATGGGGATCTACGAAATGGCGGGCGAAGGTTTACGCGAAGTGGAAAATCCATCGCAAGTATTGCTTTCACAGCTCGATGAACCTTTCTCTGGAATTGCGATTTCGGCAACCATGGAAGGCGCTCGTCCGATGTTGGTTGAAACACAAGCATTGGTGAGTACAGCAGTTTACGGCACACCTCAACGCTCTGGAACAGGCTTCGATTTGCGTCGCTTAAATATGCTTTTGGCCGTTATTGAAAAGCGCTGCGGATTTAAGCTAGGACAAAAGGATGTGTTCCTCAATATTACTGGAGGAATTCGCGTAGAAGATCCTGCAATTGATTTGGGTGTGATTTGCGCAATTCTTTCGTCGGATTTGAACATGCCTATTCCAACAAAGACCTGTTTTTGTGGGGAAGTAGGATTGAGTGGTGAAATTCGTCCGGTTAGCCGAGTTGAACAACGCATTGCCGAAGCAGCGCGCATGGGATTTGCGCAAATTCTCGTTTCTGATTACAACCTAAAAGGAGTCAACACCGGAAAGTTTGGTATCCGCGTAATTCCGGTGAAGAAAATAGAAGAAGCGTTTCAGGTGCTTTACGGATAAATCAATCCTTCCAAAACTTTCGGCCGTGTTCATCAACATAGCCCATTGGATTTCCTTTTTCATCCACTAAAAGCATCAGGAAATAATCGGCCGTGGCTTTTTCCCTGTTCAAGTGAAGTATCGTGCGTGGCTGATAATCAAATTGAGGTTCGAAAAGCTGACGAGGGTAGCGCTTTTCGCTGTTATGTTCCCGATCGAAATACAATCCATATTTCCCGTTTTTCATTAAGACCATACAATCTGTAGCGCCGGATTTCCTAGCTAAGTAAATGCTGTCATAAGCAAAAGGCAATTGTAACTCATTATCGGCATTTACGAGTCCCCATTGTTTGTCTTTCTTTGCCATGAGATACATGAAAGGAGCTGTTATTGAGGCATTGGCTGGAGTGTTTTCAAAATTGATGATCTGTTCAAAGTCTTCAGGTAAGTGGGATTTTCCTTGCTCATCAATCGTTCCCAAACGCCAAGAACCATCGCTCGATTTATCTCCAACAAGGAAATGATGAACTCCTCTTTGAGCAGCCGAAAACAAGAGAATGGAATCGTGATAAACAGGTTCTATTTTTTCATCCGTCAACAAACCTTTCTTGCCTTTATAGTTAAATAAAACTGCATTGGAGCGGGACAAACGTGTGTTCCCTTCGGTAAGTGATACATAACTGAAATACTTCAGAATTTCTGGCTTGCTGCTCCCTTCTGGAAGAGTAACAGGGTATCGAACAAATTGTGGCGCTCTGCCACCTCGAAATTCACCAAACATATAGCGGCAAAACAGCGAATCGTTTCGTATTTCGAATGATTTATTTATCACTTGAGTTGAAGGGCTACTTCTCTCTTCGTTCGAACGTTCTTCGGGCTCAACAGTCACATTATCATATCCACTACCGCTTCCCTGATAACCCATGCGATCTCCACTACTATATCCTTCATCTCCGGAACTGCTTTCAATCTTGGGATTCGTGCTGAGATACTTTTCCATGAAGACTTTCGTCGCCAAGTCATAGGTAAATGTTTGGATGAACACATTATTGGGATCTTCTTTTCCTTTTCGTTCAAACAAGATGGTTTGGTCGCTTCTTGAAACACTGTAACGAATGCTGATGCAGTCTTTATACAACCATCCCGATTTTTTTGGTTCATTCAAATAATAGCAGAAAATAGCTTTGAGTTTATCAGGCTGAGTGCATTTAATGAAGACTACTTCTGGCTTACCTGTTTTTGGATTTTCATACGACCAAATGGCTTGTTCAATGGTGCATGGATCTTTTATAACAAGCCTTCCTTCCATATTATAAAAAACAGGGTTGCTATTTTTATTAGGTGCCGCACCAAATAGAATTCCGTCGAAACATTGGATTATTCCATGCACAGGAGGAATAATCTCTTTGTTGCTGATAATTCCAATCAATGAATCTTTTATCACATAGTAAAAACCTGCAGGCAATGTGAATTTGCTCTTGTTCTTTACCGAATTTAATTCAACGTAATCGTATTTGGGAGTGACGATGATTTTACCCGTAGTGTCGGCCATTCCCCAAAGCTTTCCTTGACGAAAGGGAATTTGGATTTGATGCTTCTGTGCTTCCGAACTTTTATTAAATAGGAAAAAGCAAAACACGAATGCCCGAAAAATAACCCTAGAGTTTTTGGGATTGGCTCTTTGAATTCTACTTGCGATTTTCATTTAAAATAAAATTGAAGGGTAAAATGTGTTGGACTAAAATTCGCAAAAGCGATAGCAGCAATTAGCGCCTGAAAGGACTAATGCGTATAGCGCGGGCCGCCCGAAATGCTATAGGAAAATGAAAATGCAAGTGCGGCTTTGCCCTAAAATTCAATTAATCTATTGTTGCCATTACCTTCAACTCAATGGCAATGGGAGTTGGAAGACAGTTGATTTCGATTGTGGTGCGGCAGGGCAGATTGTCTTTGAAGAACTCTGCGTAAATACGATTGTAGGTGGGAAAATCGTCTTTCATATTGGTAAGGAAGACGGTAACATCTACAATTTTATCCCATGAAGAACCGCAATCTTCGAGGATATAACGAATGTTGTTGAACACCGAACGGCATTGCGTTTCGATATCGTAACTAGTAATTTGGCCTTGTTCGTTGAGCTCTACTCCAGGAATTTTCTTCGTTCCTCGTTCGCGTGGTCCAACTCCAGAGAGGAAAAGAAGATTTCCAACACGGCGCGCATGCGGATATAAACCAACAGGTTCGGGAGCGCGGGAAGAATTGAGTTTATCGGAAGTAGACATAGAACTAGATTGAGGATGCGAATTTAAGATGAAATTTTTAAACGCCTTGAATTCAAGAATGATAAGAGATTAATTTACTACAATCCGTTTCCAAAATCCTGAATGACCAAGCAAATACACTCCTGAATTTAAGTTAGAAAGTGAAATAGATTTTTCGGAATTCCCGATGATGGAGATAGAACGAATGATTCGTCCGGCGATATCGCGCAACTGAAACTGAGCAGATTCGTTGGATTTGATAAATAGTAAATCGTTCGTTGGATTTGGGTAAACCTGAAAGAATGAGTTATTTAAATCATCCAATCCTACAACGGAATACTGAAATGGTGCAGAAATTTCGGAACACCCGTTTTCATTGGTAACACGAACGTAAAAAGTTCCACTGGTTTGTTCGGGAAGGAATGTAGCTGAATCGGCTCCCACAATTTCTTCCATTGATGCATTTAACCAATGCAAAGTTCCGATGGCATTGGTTTGTAAAAGACTATTCGTAAAAACAATGATTGGAATTTCAGGGGCGAGAATTGTGATAAGATTTAATGTATTTATTCCTTGAGCTTCGCCGCAGCCATTCCAACAATTTGCTGAATAAACTCCCGGAGCATGCGCATAAATTTGCGAAGGTCCTTCGACAAGAAAAACTTCATTCAAAAACCAACGAACAGAAACTCCGAAGGTTGTTTGAGCTGTTATCTGCAGACTGTCGTTGGAGCAAAAAGTTGTATCGGCAGAAGAATACAACTCGAAATTACTAGGTGGATCGCCGGGGCCAAGAGTAACTCCAGCTGAAGTATCTGAAATGCCGCAAGAATTGTTGGTTTGCAAAGTGTACGTTCCCCATTCAGTGGCTTGCAAAACTGGATTTTGTTGACCAAAAAGAAGAGAACCATTTAAATACCAAGAATAAAGTTGATAGGGAACTTGTTCTGCATTTAACAATACATAACCACCTGGACAAAGCGCTGTTCCGGGTTGAGCTACAATTTCGGATGATGCAGGAGGAATGGAATCGACATTTAAATAAACTGTATTGCTGGCTGGTGTTTGTCCGCAGGTGTTTGCTAAAACAATGGTGTAGTTGCCTTCTTCATATACATCAATACTATTTGTATTAAAAGACAAAGGATCATTGTTAAATTTCCACTGATAACTCACTCCAGAAACTGTTGGAATAGAAAGAGACAAACTATCGCCTGAGCAAATACTCTGTTCTCCCAAAGGACTCAATTGAACCTGAATGGGCGCTTGAATTACATTTAACTGAATAGTAGAACTAGATATTAGTGTGTCGCATGCATTCGAAACCTCCACTTTATAGGAGCCCGATTGAGTGGCTTGCAGACTAAAATTGGTTCCAACCGTTTCGATTCCATTTCGAATCCAACGATATAATACACCCTGCTGCGGGGTTGTGTTTAACGTAACGGAACCACCCAAACAAAATGTGGTTGCCCCACCAGCGCTAATGCTTGGAGCTAAAGGCGTAGATCCTGAAATAACACTGATGCTGTTTTCGCTAAGAATTATTCCGCATCCATTGCTAACCGAAACGGTGTAAGCGCCCGATTGATTGGTCGAGATACTGTTGGTATTTCCGGGGAATGTTGCGCCGTTTTTCTTCCAAGAATATGTAACTCCTTGTTGGGCTTGGACGGCTAACGTAACCGAACTTCCATTACACAAAGCCGGAGTTGAAAACGTATAAAGCAAGGGAACTTCAGGCAATGGATTTATCGTAACAGAAACCGAATTGGATGAGCTCGTTGAGCCACATGAATTGGATGAAACGATGCTGTAAGCACCACTCTCTGAAGCACTAAGTTGATCTGCATTGGACGATACTGGCGAGTTATTGAAGAGCCATTGAAACTGATCTCCAGCAGGGACTTCTGCTAGAAGCAATACTGAATTTCCTTCGCATAATGTTGTTGGACCTGCGGCATTCAATGATGCGGGCAAAGGAAAAAGTTGCACATCAACTTGGATGGAATTTGAAGAATTTGTTTCTCCGCAGGCATTTTGCAAAGAGGCGGTAAACATCCCCGATTGACTGACTGAGATAGCAGATTCTCCTTGAGTAAAAGGCAATGAATCGCGAAACCAATAAACTTGATTGGTGTTTGAATTTGAGATATTTAATTGTATCGAATCGCCTTCACAAAAACTCAAATCGCCTAATGCAATGATGGTTTCAGAAGATGGCGATTGCAAAGCATCGATTGTGATTGTATCGGAAATTGAAAAACCACATTGGTTATTTCGGATGCAATAATAACTGCCGGGCTGAGATGTTTGAATGGATTGAGCGAAATCAGGCAATTCCACTCCATTGCGAAGCCATAGAAAAATGGAAGTATCGGCATCAAATACTATTTCAATGTTCGCTGAATCGGAATTGCAAATTAAAAGCGTGCTTGAAGAAATTTGAGGAACTAAAGGAAGGGGGATTTGCAAAAGTTGGAACGAAGAAGATAGAACAGAGCCACAGAAATTTTCTGCAATAACTTCGTATGTGCCCGCTTGGTTGGTTTGGAGTTGAGGGATAATTACTGAAGGGATAGAGTCTCCTTGATAAATCCAAGTGAAATTGGTACGATCTTGCATCTCGGCAGAAAGTAAAATACTCTCTCCACAAAAATAACTGGGTCCAATAATAATAGGTTGATTGGGAGGACGACTTATCACAACCGAAATGTCTTGCTGAAATTCGATTCCGGTTGAATCTTGAATAAGCAATCGGATTTTATAATTGTTTCCGGAAGGAAGATCAGCTGCCAGTTGAATAAATAGCGTTGTATCTGCAGTGAACCCTTCTCCAATGGGCGTTGGATTTAGAAAATTACCATTTTCATCACTTACAAATGCCTCTACAAATAAACTGTCGGGAAGCGGTGCTAAAATCTGAAATGGGGCAATTATTTCTATTCCCGCACATAAAGAATCGATGCTCAAGCTGAGATTCGCAAATTGCTGAACTTGGCA